>JBDTXY010000073.1:0-10345 GCA_040005945.1 Acidobacteriota bacterium | reverse complement strand
GCAGCGCGCCGGTCGCGTGGCGCACGCGCAGGACCGCCAGGTCGTTGTCGGAGTCCGAGCCCACGATCTCGCACTCCAGCTCGATGCCGGACTTGGTCATGGCCGTGATCTTGGAGGCGCCCGAGACCACGTGATCGTTGGTCACGATGATTCCCCTGGGATCGATGATGGCGCCGGAGCCCAGCGA
This sequence comes from Acidobacteriota bacterium, assembly GCA_040005945.1. GTDB lineage: Bacteria > Acidobacteriota > Thermoanaerobaculia > UBA5066 > Gp7-AA6 > DAHUXD01. Next base: position 10,158 of record JBDTXY010000073.1, on the reverse strand, counting down.
TTGGCTCCGCCGTTGACGCTGGGAATCGAAGCTGAAGAAGTCGTCGAAGATGGACGGCCGGCGCCGCAAGATCTGTTCGGCCGAGATGTTGACGACGGCGGGCGAAACCTTCTCGACCACCTGGACGATCTCGCTGCGGCGGGTGGGGAGGGGGAGCGCCGAGGCCGTTGCCGCGGCGACCGAGGTCAGGAGGAGGGTTCCGATCCGGAGCTTCACGGCCGGTACAACGGCTCGCCCCTCGTCGTCATTCCGAGAACAAGCCCTGTTGGGCCGCGAAAGCGGCCCGCTCAGGGTTAGACCGATACCGGCACAGTCTTCTTCGTGATCTCCAGCGACTCGCCGTCGGGCGAGCCCGTCAGTTCCGCGACGTCGCCTTCGCCGATCTCGTTCTTCAGCAGGCTCTCGGCCAGACGATCGGCCACCTGCTTTTGGATCAGCCGCTTCAAGGGCCGCGCGCCGAAGGTCGGGTCGTATCCCCGCTCGGCCAGGTACTGGCGGACCTTGGGCGTCCAGGTCAATTGGATGCCGCGATCCAGCAGCGTCTTCGCCAGGCCGCTCAACTGGATCTGGACGATCTTCTCGGTCTCGTCCAGGGTGAGGCGGTGGAAGACGATGACGTCGTCGATGCGATTGAAGAACTCGGGCCGGAAGTGGCGGCGCAGGGCCTCCTCGATCTTCGGACGAATCTCTTCTTCGTCGCGCGCGCTGTCCTCGGCGATCCATTCGGACCCGAGGTTCGAGGTCATGATGATGACCGTGTTCTTGAACGACACGACGCGGCCCTTGCCGTCGGTGAGCCGGCCGTCGTCCAAGACCTGGAGCAGCACGTTGAAGACGTCGGGGTGCGCCTTCTCGATCTCGTCGAACAGGATGACCGAGTAGGGGCGCCGGCGCACGGCCTCCGTCAGACGCCCGCCCTCCTCGTATCCGACGTAACCGGGAGGGGCGCCGATCATCCGGGCGACGGCATGCTTCTCCATGTACTCCGACATGTCCAGACGGATCATCGCGTGTTCGTCGTCGAACAGAAACTCGGCCAGCGCCCGCGCGAGTTCGGTCTTGCCGACGCCCGTCGGGCCCACAAAAAGAAACGAGCCGAGCGGCTTCTTGGGGTCCGAGAGGCCTGCCCGCGAGCGGCGGACCGCGTCCGAGACGGCCTTGACGGCCTCCTCCTGGCCGATGACCCGAGAGTGGAGGCGGTCCTCCATTTTCAGGAGCTTCTGGGTCTCGCTCTCGATCATCCGGTTGACCGGCACGCCGGTCCACTTGGAGACCACCGCGGCGATGTCTTCCTCCGCGACCTCTTCGCGCAGCATCCGCTGGCCCTTCTGGAGCTCCGCGAGCCGCGCGTTCTCGGCCGCGAGCTGTTTCTCGAGCTCGGGCAGCCTGCCGTAGCGCAGCTCCGCCACCTTCTGAAGGTCTCCCTGCCGCTCGGTCTCGACCGCTTCCAGCTTGACCCGCTCGATGGATTCCTTGGTCTGGCCGATCTTCTGGAGCTCGTCCTTCTCGGCCGACCACTTGGCGCGGAGGCGGCTGGCTTGCTCGCGAGCGTCGGAAAGGAGCTTCTCGATTTCCTGCAGGCGTTCCTTCGCCTCCTTGGTCCTCTCCTTCGCGAGCGCGCGTTTCTCGATCTCCAGCGAAATGATGCGGCGCTCGATCAGGTCGATCTCGACCGGCACGGAGTCGATCTCGGTGCGCAGCCGCGCGGCGGCCTCGTCGACCAGGTCGATGGCCTTGTCGGGCAGGAACCGGTCCGTGATGTAGCGGTGGGACAGGCGGGCGGCGGCCACGAGCGCGCCGTCGGTGATCCGGACGCCGTGGTGAACTTCGTAGCGCTCCTGGAGCCCGCGCAGGATCGCGATCGTGTCTTCGACCGTGGGCTCCTCGACGTAGACCGGCTGGAATCGCCGTTCCAGCGCGGCATCCTTCTCGATGTACTTTTGGTACTCGTTGAGCGTCGTGGCGCCGATGGCGCGCAACTCCCCGCGGGCGAGGGCGGGCTTGAGCATGTTGGAGGCGTCCATGGACCCCTCGGAGGCGCCGGCGCCGACGAGCGTATGGAGCTCGTCGATGAAGATGATGATCGTCCCCTGGGCGTCCTCGATCTCCTTGAGCACCGCCTTCAACCGGTCTTCGAATTCTCCGCGGTACTTGGCTCCGGCGATCATGGCGCCCAGGTCGAGGGAAACCACGCGCTTGTTCTTCAAGCCTTCGGGCACGTCGCCCATGTGGATGCGGCGGGCCAGGCCCTCGACGATCGCGGTCTTTCCGACTCCGGGCTCGCCGATCAAGACCGGGTTGTTCTTCGTACGTCGCGAGAGCACCTGGATGACGCGGCGGATCTCTTCGTCGCGGCCGATGACCGGATCGATCTTTCCGCGGCGGGCGAGGTCGGTCAGATCCCGGGTGTACTTCTTCAGGGCCTGGTACTTGTCTTCGGGATTCGGATCCGTGATGCGCGTCGCGCCCCGGACCTCCTTCAGTGCCTTCAGCAGGGCGTCCTTCTGGACCCCCGCCTTCTTGAGCACGTTCGCGGCCTCGCCGCCGGATTCGGCCAGAGCGAGCAGGAAGTGCTCGGTCGAGACGTATTCGTCGCCGAAGTCCTTGGCCACCTCGAAGGCGCGGTCGAGGGCGCGCGTGAGCTCGGGCGAGGTCAGGGCGTCCGCGGAGGCGCCGGAGACGGTGGGGCGGCGATCGAGAGTGGCCGAGAGCTGCTGAGACATCGCCTCCGGATTGACCCCGAGCTTCTGGAGCACGGGCACGACAACCCCATCCGCTTGCTTGAGCAGGGCGAGCAGAAGGTGCTCGCTCGTCATCTCCGCGTTGCCGCGAGCCCGCGCGTCGCGCTGGGCTTCCTGAACGGCTTCCTGAGACTTGATGGTTAGCTGGTCAAAACGCATTCGATCCTTCCGACGAGTTGGAAAAATAATCCATGAGTGTATCTATGTCAAGTTACTAACGTTAAGATCTGACTTTATTAGGCTCAACTGATTAGCGGGCCGTCAAGGGGTCGGCGACCCCGGCCTCTCGGAAACCCTTCTCCCGTAGAAGGCAGGCGTCGCAGGACGAACACGGGGCCCCGTCCTCGCCGGGGTCGTAGCAGGAGGACGTGAGGGCGAGATCCAAGCCGCGCCGGACTGCCTCTGTCACGATCTCTGCCTTCGTCATGCGGAGCAGAGGTGCCCGGATCCGGAACTCCAGCGTTTTCTGAACTCCGGCCCGCGTGCCCAGGTTGGCCATGCGCTCGAACGCCTCCAGGTATTCGGGCCGGCAGTCCGGGTAGCCCGAGTAGTCCAGCGCGTTGGCCCCTATGTAGATGTCCGGCGCGCCCAGGATCTCGCCCCAGGCGACCGCGTGCGCCAGAAAGAGCGTGTTGCGCGCCGGCACGTAGGTCGCCGGGATCGGCTCGTCGCCGAGCTTGTGGCGCGGCACCGCGATGGAGGGATCGGTGAGCGCCGAGGCGCCGCGTCCCGGAAAGTCGATCCGCACGATCCGGTGATCGCGCACCGGGTAGCGCGCGACCAACAAGCGCGCTCGCTCGAGCTCGACGGCATGGCGCTGGCCGTAGGCGAACGACAGCGCGTGGACGTCGGATCCCTGCTCCCGCGCGATCAGCAAGCAGGTCGCCGAGTCCAGTCCGCCGGAGAGCAGAACGATGGCGCCGCGAGAGCTCATCGGCCCGGCACGTCCCCCCACAGCAGCTTGTGGAGCTGAAGGCCCAAACGAATCGGCCGGGCGGAGTCGCGAATCCATTCCGCCAGGTCCGCGCCCGGGAGCGAGCCCCACACCGGGGAAAACGTGACCGCGTGGCGCCGGTCCAGCCCGCGGGCGGCGACGAAGTCCAGAGCCCAATCGAAGTCCCGGCGGTCGGCGAGCACGAACTTCAACTCGTCGCGGGCCGTGAGGCGGTCCAGGTTCTCGGGCAGGTTCGCATGCATCATGCCGCTGCCCGGCGCCTTGACGTCCACGATCTTGACGACCCGAGGATCCACGCGGTCCAGCGGGACGTGTCCCCCCGTCTCCAGCATCACGGTCTTGCCCGCGTCCAGAAGCCGGCCGATCAGCTCGTGCACCGGCTCCTGCTCCAGCGGCTCCCCTCCGGTGACCTCGACCAAGTCGGTTTCCAGTGCGAGGACCCTCCGGGCGGCCTCGTCCACCGCCATCTCGTCGCCCCCGTGAAACGCGTATGCCGAGTCGCACCAGACGCAGCGCAGGGAGCAGCCGGTCAGGCGAATGAACGCGCAGGGCAAGCCCGCGCGCGTGGACTCTCCCTGAATCGAGCGGAAGATCTCGGTGACACGAAGGGCGGGGCTCACGGTGCGACCCGGTTCTGACGGATCGTCGCGAGGGTCGCCCGCGAAAGGGCGATCGCCGTCGCGACGGATTCCAGGTCGTCGCCCACCAGGGTAATGTCCGACGCTTCGATCGCGATGTCCGCCCCCGCGCCGATCGCGATGCCCACGTCCTCCTGGGCCAGGGCCGGCGCGTCGTTGACCCCGTCGCCGACCATCGCGACGATCTCGCCGCGGTGCTGGAGCTCCCGGACCTTGGCCGCCTTCTCGGGGGCCAGCACTCGCGCGAACACGGGCGAGTCGGACGCTCCCAGAACGGGAAGCGAGAGGCCCGGTCCTCCACGCGGCGGGGACGTGCGGGCGGCGCGTTCCGGCGGGGCCATGGGTCAGGCTATCCCGGCGACGCGATGGAAGCCGCCAGACGATGACGCGTTTCCCGAGAGCTCCACCAGGACGCGATCGAGAGTCCCGCCGCATAGGCGTAGCCGTTGAAAAATACCAGCAGGAACGGCACCGAGGCCCAGTAGCGGAACCGCACGGCGAAGACCAGAGAGAAGAAGAAGTAGACCGCCAGCACGATCTCGCCCACCAGCGACGCGTCGCGCGCCGCCCGATATTTCTTGGATTTCCATTCGCCGACCACGCCCTCGATGCCGTACTTGGGTGTGCGCGTGAACTTCGTCTCCCGGTTCAGCGCGCCCTCCAGCACGGCCCGCGCGTTGTTGACCGACAGGCCGATGCCAAGAGAGAGCAGCAGGGGCAAACACCGCAGCGTCGCGATCCAGCTGCGCCCGAGCTCGCGTTGCGACGAGATATAGAACGCCAGGAACGAGAACGTGGCGCCGAAGAACAGGGGAAAGTCGAGCACGATGAGCTTCTGCCAGCCGATGCGGTCCCGAATCACGATCGCGGGAACCATCAAGAGCGCCAAACACAGAACCAGCAAGTACGAGACGTTGTTGGTCAGATGGAAGAAGGCCTCCGTCTTGATCTTCCATGGGAGCGCGCCCTTCAGGATCGCCGGCAGCAGCTTTCGTCCGGTCTGAATCGACCCCTTCGCCCAGCGATGCTGCTGGCTCTTGAACCCGTGGATGTCCACCGGCACTTCCGCCGGCGCGACGCAGTCCCTCAGGTAGACGAATTTCCACCCGCGCAGCTGCGCGCGGTACGAGATGTCCAGATCTTCGGTCAGCGTGTCCGCCTGCCAGCCGCCGGCGTCCATCAGGCAGGAGCGCCTCCAGATCCCGGCCGTGCCGTTGAAGTTGAAGAACCGTCCCGAGCGATGGCGCGCGGTGTGCTCGATCACGAAGTGCCCGTCCAGGAGAATCGCCTGGATGCGCGTCAGCAGCGAGAAATCGCGATTGAGGTGCTCCCACCGCGCCTGGACCATGCCGACGCGCGGGTCCGAGAAGTGCTCCAGGCAGCTGAGAAGAATGCCGGGCGGGGGCACGAAGTCGGCGTCGAAGATCAGGAGGTATTCGCCGCTGGCGGCCAGCAGCCCTTCCTGAAGGGCGCCGGCCTTGAAGCCGTCCCGCCGCGCGCGATGGAGGTACGCCATGTCGCAGCCGAGCGCGCGCAGGCGTTGCGCCATGCCGCGCGCGATGTCCCGGGTCTCGTCGGTGGAGTCGTCGAGGATCTGGATCTCCAAAAGGTGGCGCGGATAGTCGATCGCCGCGACGGCCTGGACCAGCCGCTCGACGACGTAGACTTCGTTGTAAATGGGCAGCTGGATCGTCACGCGCGGGAGCGCCGCGAGCGGGCCGGGAGGCCGCGGAGATCGATGGCGATGCCGGTAATAGAGCAGGACCATCCATCCCCGGTGCGCCCCGTAGACGGCGAGAACGGTCAGCACGGCGTAATACGCCGCCAGGGTCAGGAGCTGGGCGATTTCGCTCGTCATGATCTCGGGCTCCCGGGGGGCAAGGCCAAGCGGTGGCTTCTGCTGGCGTGCGGTGAAATCCTGGCGATCGGTTTCCTCTTCGCGCCCGACGCGCGGACGCATCTAACGATCACCCTGGGGCTCTATGCCGCCGGCTCCCTCCTGGCTCTTTCCGCGGCGCGGAGTCTATCCGGTTCGGGCCCCCGGTTTCTGCTGTTGGCCGCGGCGCTCTTCCGGGCGACGTTGTGCTTTCGGGCCCCGGACCTCTCCGACGACTCGGCCCGGTACGTCTGGGACGCGAGCGTGGCCCGGCAGGGGATTTCCCCCTACGCCTTCGCGCCCGATGATCCGGCGGTTTCCGGCGTCGCGCCGACGCGTTCGGCGAGCCTGCCCCACGCCGACGTGCGAACGGTCTACCCACCCGTCGCGCAGGCGGCGTTCCGGGCCGGCGGCATGCTCGGCGCGGGCGTCTGGCCGCTCAAGGCTCTCTTCGCCGCCGCGGACGTCTCGGTCGTCGCGCTCATCCTGGCGCTCGGGGGCCCCGGTGCCGGCTTCGGCGCCGCTCTCTATGCCTTTCATCCGCTGGCGATCCTCGAGAGCGCCGGCCAGGGCCATCTCGACGCGCTCGGCGTGGCCCTCCTGCTGGCCAGCCTGGTTTACCTGGAACGCCGGCGCCCGGGGCGAGCCGGAGTGGCCTTCGCGCTCTCGCTGCTGACGAAGTACGTGTGCGCGTTCGCGGCGATTCCTCTGATCAAGCGCGGACGTCTCCGGTTTTTCGCGGCGGGGCTCGCAGTCGCCGCCGCGATCTGGATCGCGTCGATTCGCGGCGGCGTCCTGCCGGTGGGCGGTCTCGCGGACTACGCGAGCCGTTGGGAGTTCAACGCGGCGGCATATCCCGCGCTGACGGCGATGTTCGACCGCGGGGATGTGCCCGCGGCCGCCAAGACCGCCTTCTTGAGCCTCAAGGAGAGACTGGGCCATCCGCGCTGGACGGAGAGGTTGTTTCCATTTTTCTACGCCGGCTTCTTCGCCCGAGCGGTCCTGGCGGTCTTGCTCGGCGCCGCTCTGATCGTGATCGGTTGGCGCGTGCGGCGGACCGAGGCTGCCGTCTTCGCTTCGCTGGCGGCGCTGCTGCTCGCTTCGCCTACGCTGCACCCGTGGTACCTGCTCTGGGTCCTGCCCTTTGCGGCGCGCCGGCGCGAGCCCGCGTTTCTTTATTTGTCCTTCAGCGTGGCGCTGTCCTATGCGTTGCTCGACCCGGCGCGATGGCTGCCGGCGGGCCTGATCGCCTTCCTGGAGTACGGTCCCTTCTTCGTCCTGCTCGCGCGGACTCTGGTCCGGTCCTTTGCCTCCCGACGGGAGACGTCGATCGCGGTCGAAAGGGCGGCGTGAATCCGCCGTCCCGATACCGCGCCACGGTCGCGTATCTGGGCGAAGGCTTTCACGGCTGGCAGATCCAGAAGAACGCCTCCCGCACGGTGCAGGCCGTTCTGGTGCAGGCGTTCTTCGGCCTGACGCGCGCGCCGGTCCGGATCGAGGGCGCCAGCCGGACGGACGCGGGCGTTCACGCCGACGGGCAGGTGATCCATTTCGATTTGCCCCGCGCGCGCGAGGCCCACGTCATCCGCGACGCGATCAATCATCGTCTGCCCGGGGACGTGCGTCTGCTCGAGGTGGCCGTTGCGGCACCCGATTTTCACGCGCGGCACGACGCGCTGTGGAAGGAATACCGCTACCGATGGTGCCGCTCCCAGGTCGTCGCGCCGCGCGACGCGCCGTTCGTGGCTCCGCTCTCGGCGGGCGCGAGCCTGCGCCGGATGCGCGCCGCCGCGGCGGTTCTCCCGGGAACGCGCGACTTCGCCGTGTTCGCCGTGAAGCGGACCGGCGAAGAAGACACCCGGCGCACGATCCATTCCGTCGTGGTGGAGGAAGAGGGCGCCGAGCTCTCCGCGCTCTTCCGCGGGAATGGATTCCTGCGGGGCATGGTGCGCTCGATCTGCGGCGTCCTGGCCGATGCCTCGCGCGGCCGCGTTCCCGTGGAGCGCGTCGCGGAGCTGCTCGAGACGGGCGACCGGCGGCGGCTCTCGGCCAAGGCTCCGGCCCGAGGCCTCACGTTGGTCAGGGTCCGCTACGGGGAGTAAACTGTCCGGGTGATCGACACCGAGGTCTTGGCGTCTCCCGGCACCTTCGAGCGCCAGCTCCTCGACGAAATCGATCTCGCCAAGCTGCCGCGGCACATCGCGATCATCATGGACGGCAACGGGCGTTGGGCCCGCCAACGCGGCTCTCCGCGCGTGGAGGGCCACCGGGCGGGAATCGCGTCGGTGCGGGAAACCGTGGAGACCTGCGCGCGGCTCGAGCTCGACGCGCTGACCCTCTATGCGTTCTCGGTCGAAAACTGGAAACGGCCCCGATTCGAGATCGTCACGCTGATGTCGCTGTTGAAAGAGTATCTGGCTCGGGAGCTGGCCAACCTGCTCAAGAACGACATCCGTTTCCGCGTCGTGGGACGCATGAACGAGCTCGACCCTTCCGTCCAGAAGGCGCTGGCCCACGGCCTCGCGGCGACCTCCTCCTGCCGCGGCATGACCTTCAACATCGCGCTGAACTACGGCGGCCGAACCGAGATCGTGGACGCCTGCCGGTCGCTGGCCAACGACGTGGTCTCGGGCCGGCTGACGCCCGAACAGATCGACGAAGAAACGCTGGGATCGCGCCTGGGAACCGCCGGCTCGCCGGATCCCGACTTGCTCATCCGCACCAGCGGGGAGATGCGCGTCTCGAACTTCCTGCTCTGGCAGATCGCCTACAGCGAGATCTGGGTCACGCCCACGCTCTGGCCGGACTTCCGCAAGCGCCACCTTTTCGAAGCCATCCTCGATTTCCAAAAGCGGGAGCGCCGCTATGGCGGCGTGATCGACGAGAGGCGGCTTCCCGAGGCCGAGGCCGAGGCGGAAGGCGGCAGGCGCTAACCGCGCGTGGCGCTCCAGCGCGAGCTCGCGGCCGCGGTCGCGATTCCGATTGTCCTCGCGGTCCTGTTCCTGGGGCCGCCGCTCCTGTTCAACATGCTGGTCGCCGTGATCGCGCTGTGCGCCCTGTGGGAGTTCTATCGGATGGCGGAGAAGACGGGCCACGCCGTCGCCAAGACGGTCGGCCTGGCCGCGGGAGGCCTCGTGCTGGGCGCGGCGGCGCTGCGCTGGGGGCCGATCCACTTCGAGACCTCCTCGCAGACCGTGGAGGTCATCGGCCGCAGCTCCGGGGTGTGGTGGTACGGCGCGTCCATTGCCGCGGTGATGGCCGCGTCGATCGCGCCGTTGGTGGGACGAGTCGCTCCGGCCGGGGCCCTCTCGTCCGCGGGTTCGACGGTCTTCGGCGTCGCCGCGATCGCGCTGCCCGCCACGGCGATGTGCTTTCTGCGCGGCTTCTCGCCGCGGGCCGTCCTGTTCCTGCTGCTGCTGGTGTGGGTCTGCGATTCCTGCGCGTACTACTTCGGCAGCCGCTTCGGCCGCCATCGCCTCGCGCCGGTGGTCTCCCCCAAGAAGTCCTGGGAAGGCACGATCGCGGGCCTGGCCGGTGCCGCTCTCTTTGGCGCCGCGGCCGGAACCTGGTGGTTTCTTCCTCAGATGGGTGCCGCGCGGGGCGCTCTGGTGGGGGCCCTGGCCTCCTCGGCCGGCCAGATCGGCGACCTGGTCGAATCGCTCTGGAAGCGGGGCGCCGCCGTGAAGGACTCGGGCAGCTTCCTGCCGGGCCACGGCGGCTTCTACGACCGGATCGACTCGCTGCTCTTCGCGGGCCCGGTAGTGGCGCTGTTCGTCCTGAACCTCTAGCGAGCCGCGGGTTTCCCGCCGGGAACCACTCTGCGCCCTCGCCGGGAGCGTCGATCGCCCACTTATAATGCTTCGTTCGGCATGAAAAACCTCGCCATTCTGGGCTCGACCGGATCCATCGGACGTTCCTCGCTCGACGTCGTGGCGGCGTTTCCGGACC
>JBDTXY010000072.1:0-10353 GCA_040005945.1 Acidobacteriota bacterium | reverse complement strand
CGAACCGGCGGTAGTCCACCCCCAGGATCAGGCCGATGCAGAGAAACGTCGTCGCCACCGACGAGCCCCCGTACGAAACCAACGGCAGCGGAATTCCGGTCGTCGGCGCCAGCCCGATCATCATCGACGCGTTGATCACCACCGAGAAAAACGTCATCCCCGCCAGGCCCAGGATCAAGAACACTCCCCCCCGGTCCCGCGCGGTTTGCGCGAGCTTCAACGATCGGAGCATCAAAGTGGCGAAGATGCCCAGGACGAGGATCACCCCCAGGAATCCCCACTCCTCGGCGATCACGGCCAGGATGAAGTCGGTGTGCTGCACCGGCAGGAAACGTAGCTGGCTCTGCGTGCCGCTGCGAAAGCCCTTGCCCGAAAATCCGCCCGAGCCCACGGCGATCTTGGATTGCCGGACCTGGTAGCCGGAGCCGAGCACGTCGCTGTCCGGATTCAGGAAGGTTCCGATCCGCTGCTTCTGATAATCCTTGAGGAGAAACCAGCCCCCGCCGCACAGGAGCAGGAGGATCACCAGAATCGCCACCCAGCCCCGCGCCGGCAGTCCTCCGTAATAGAGCCCGATGAACACGAGCGGCAGGAAGGTCAGGGCGAGTCCCATGTCCGGCTGGAGGAACACGAGCAGCACGGGAACGCCGACGATCGCTCCCAGCTTCACGATCGTGGACGGCTGCAGTCGCGCGTCGTCTTCGTTTTCGAACAGGTATGCCACCAGCAGCGCCGTGGCGATCTTCGCGAGCTCGGCGGGCTGGAATTGGAAATGCCCCACGCGAATCCAGGAGCGGACGTTGGCGATGCGTTCGCCGAACAGAAGGAGGTAGACCAGGGGCAGGAGGCTCGCGCAATAGATCGCGAAGGAAAACTTCAGGAGCACGCGGTAGTCGAACAGGATCGCGGCGACCATCGCGATCAGGCCGACGGTGATCCAGATCGCCTGCCGGCTGGCCAGGCCCTCGAACCGGGTTCCGGTCGTGGCCGAAGCGATGAAGAGCACGCCCAGCGAGGCCAGGGCCAGCGTGCTGATCAGAATGACCAGGTCCAGCCGGCGCGAGCCCGGGAGAGATCCGATCATGGCCGCTCCCGCCGCGCGACGCGCTCGATCCCCGCCGGAGGCCGCGCGGACGCCTGCTCCGCGGGCCGCGGCGGCGGCGTCGGGATCCCGAAGCGGGTCTCGAACAGAATCTTGGCCAGCGGCGCGGCCGCCAGATTTCCGTGGCCGCCGTTCTCCACGAACACGACGACGACCATGGACGGATGCTCGACCGGACCGAATCCCCCGAACCACGCGTGGTCGTGATACTTGCTCGGATCGGCGGCGCCCCTCGTGTTGGTGTCGCGGCCGACGACCTGCGCGGTTCCGGTCTTGCCGCCCATTTCCAGTCCGGACACACGGGACCCGTAGGCGGTGCCCCCGGCCTCGTTCACGACCGCCCACATGCCGTTCTTGACGATCTCCAGCTTCTCCGAAGAAATGGGAAGACCGCTGTGAAACTCGGCCTTGTAGCGCAACTGCGCGCGCGTGCGGGGATCCTGCGAGGAGTAGAAGAGGTGCGGCGTGGGCAGACGCCCGCCCTCCAGCAGGCCCGAGAGCGCGCAGGCGACCTGCATCGACGTCACTAGCAGGGGTCCCTGGCCGATCGCGACCGAGATGGTCTCGCTCGGGTACCAGCGCGCGCCGCGCTTGGCGCGGGCCCATTCTTCAGAGGGAACCAGGCCCGACTTCTCGGAGGCGAGGTCGACGCCGGTGGGCCGGCCGAAGCCGAAGGAGCTCGCGATCTCGCTGATGTGATCGATGCCCAGCCGCTGGCCCAGCGTGTAGAAGTAGACGTCGCACGACATTTTGATCGCGTCGCGCAAATTGACCCACCCATGGCCGCCTTTCTTGTGGCAATGGAACTCGCGGCCGTAGAACACGGCGTGGCCCGGGCAGAAGACGCGCACGTTCGGGTCCACCAGATTCAGGGCCAGGGCGCCGTACGCCAGAAAGGGCTTGAAGACGGAGCCCGGGGAGTACATGTTCTGGATCGCGCGGTTCTGCAGGGGGCGGTCCGGATTGTCGAGCAGGCTCGCCCACTCGGTGGACGTCACCCGGCGCATGAACCAATTCGGGTCGTACGACGGCGAGGACACCAGCGCCAGGATCTCGCCGGTCTCCGGGTCCAGCGCCACCGCCGAGCCGACGCGGTCCTTGAAATACTCCTCCGCCACGTCCTGCAGCCGGACGTCGAGGGTCAGGAACAGATTCTGGCCGGGCGTGGCCTCCATCCGGTTCGCCTCGGCCACTTCCCGGCCGTGGGAATCGACGATCACGCGCCGCTCCCCGTTGGCCCCGGCCAGCAGCCGCTCGTAGGAACTTTCGATTCCCTTCTGGCCGATCCAATCGCCGACCTGGTACGTGTTGCCGGCGCTCTTGATCTGGTCCGGCGAGGCCTCCGAGAGGTATCCCAGCGCGTGGGCCGCGGCGCCGCCGTGTTTGTAGAGACGGCGCTGCGAGACGGTGATCGCGAACTCCGGATGCTCGATGGCGCGCGCCTCCACGGCCGCGACTTCTTCGATCCCGAGATTCTCCGCGATCGAAATCGGCACGAACTCCGGATCGCGGCGTCCCCGCTCGACGCGGGAGCGCACCTGCACCGGATCCAGCCGGAGCAGGCCCACGATGAAATCGATCGAGGCCTGGAGGTCCCGGGCTTCCCGGCGGTACAGGTGGAGCGTGTACGCGGGCTCGTTCTCGACCAAGGGCGCGCCACGCCGATCCAGCACGTAGCCGCGAGGCGCCGTGATCTTCACCGCGCGGATCCGGTTGTTCTCGGACAGGGAAAAGTAGTACTCCCCGCGGACGATCTGCACGAACCAGTACGCGATCGCCAGCAGCGAAAGGGCGGTGCCCACCGCCAGGCGCGAGATCTCGATGCGCCGCAGCAGGGCTTGACGGTCCTCGCGAATCCTCAGCATTTCGCGTGCGATCTCATCGCAGCCTTCGCAGCCGCCGGCGCTTCCACCATTCTCCCCACGAGAAGCCCCACGCTGCCTCCAGCACGCCGCCGGTCACGCCGGTCGCCACGGCGCGCCAGATCGCGTCGCGCGACACGATCACGATCGGCGACTGAAGCAGGAGCGCCGACAAGAGCGCGACGATCGCCTCGTTGGCCAGCGAGGCGGCCGCCAGGGCGCCGCCGACGGCCAGGGCTCCTCCGAACACCACGCGGACGGAGACCAGCGTGAGCGCATAGCCGATTGCCGCCTTGGCGAAGGCGTTCATCCCCAGCAATCGCTGCGAGACCCCATCCTCCAGGAAGCCCGCGGCCGCCCCGGTCAGCACCGCGCGCACGAAATCGCCGCTGCGCGCCACGGTCGCGGTCGCGAGCAGGAACCAGTCGACCGGAAAAGCGGACCGATGGGGCGAACCACCCACGAAGAACTCGAGAACGGTCGCCGCCGAAAGCAGAAGGGCTATGCGGGAGAGTTTCACCGAGCCGCACTCCGGCCGGCCTCCGGGTTCTCCTGGACCGCCGGCGAGGGAGCCAGCAGCAAGAGATCGGTCAATCGGGAAAAATCCGCAGCGGGCGTCACGCGGATCTCCAGGAAGAGCTTGTTCCCCCGAGAGACCGCGTCGACGCGGCCGATCGGGACCCCGCGCGGGTAGATGCCGTCGATGCCGGCGGATTCGACCAGGTCGCCCGGCGCCACCGACGACGTGATCGCAATGTTGTTCAAGACAAGCGCCCCGCGCCCATCGCCCCGGATCACCCCGAGCTCGCCGGTGCGCGCGATGCGGGCGCCCGCGGCGGCCGAGGCGTCTAAGAGCAGCTGGGCTCGCGAGGCCCCGCGGCCGACCGTGACGACGCGGCCGACCAACCCGGCCGGAACCGCCAGCGGCGAATCGGCCACGACGCCCTCCGCGGATCCCGCGCCGATGAGCACGCTCTGGACTCCGGCGCGATGCTCGATCAAGAGGATCGGGACGCTTCCCACCACGCCGGGCAGCGCCGATCCTTCCGCCGCCAGCCTCCGCTCCGCCCCCAGTTGCCGCAGCTCGGCTCGCAGGCGAAACAGCTCCCGCTCGCGGGCGTCGAGGTCGCGCCGGAGGCGATGGTTGTCGTTGCGCGCCGTGAACAGCTCGCCGGTGGAATCGATCGCGCCCCAGAAGCCGTGCCCGAGCGACGCCACCCCGCCGGCCAGCGGCGCCGACACGGTCAGGATCCAGGATTGCAGCACCGTGCCGCGCCCCGACCGGCCGGGGGCCTGGGCCGACAGGATCAGGACGCAGGCCACGAGCACCGTGGCCAGAACGGCCCCCCCCCGGCGGGGATTGAGCGCCGCGATCTCGCCGAGGGGAGTTTGGGGTCTCATGCGACGGGAGAGCCTGCTCGCAGGCTACGTGATCGAAATCTTCCTCAAGAGGTCCATGTCCGTGAGCATCGCGCCGGTGCCCAGCGCGACGGAGGCCAGCGGATCTTCCGCGTAGGAGATCGGCAGGCCCGTTTCCTCGGAGAGGCGCCGGTCGAGGTTGCGCAGCAGCGAGCCGCCGCCGGTGAGGATGATGCCCTTGTCCATGATGTCGGCGGACAGCTCCGGCGGCGTCCGCTCCAGGGCGACGCGGACCGTCTCGATGATCGCGGCCACGACTTCGGACAACGCTTCGCGAACCTCCTCGTCAGTCAGCGTCAGCGTCTTGGGAACGCCCTCGACCAGGTCGCGGCCCTTGACCTCCATCGTCAGGGGCTCGTCCAGGGGATGGGCCGAGCCGATCTCGATCTTGATCTGCTCGGCGGTTCGCTCGCCGATCAACAGGTTGTACTTGCGCTTGAGGTACTGGATGAGCGCCTCGTCCATCTCGTTGGAGGCCGTCCGCACCGAGCGGCTGTAAACGATCCCGGCCAGCGAGATCACGGCCACGTCGGTCGTGCCGCCGCCGATGTCGACGATCATGTTGCCGGTGGGCTCGGTGATCGGCAGGCCCGCGCCGATGGCCGCCGCGACGGCCTGCTCGATGATGAAGACCTCGGAAGCCCCGGCCCGAAGCGCCGAGTCCTGGACCGCGCGTTTCTCGACCTGCGTGATGCCCGAGGGCACCGAAATCACGATGCGGGGGCGGACGAAAAGCGAGCGGCCGTGAGCCTTCTTGATGAAATGGTCCAGCATCTTCTCGGTCACTTCGAAGTCGGCGATGACGCCGTCCTTCATGGGCCGGATCGCGACGATGTTTCCTGGAGTCCGCCCCAGCATCTCCTTGGCGTCGGTGCCCACCGCCTCGACGCGGTTGGTGGTGGTGTTCACCGCGACGATCGACGGCTCGCGGACGATGATGCCCTTGCCCCGCGCGAACACCAGCGTGTTCGCCGTGCCGAGATCGATCGCCAGATCGTTGGAGAAGATGGAGAAGATGGATTTCCAGGCCAAGAGACCTCCTCGCAGGCTAGGGGAGTATTGCTCGGATCATAGGGACTCCACGAATACGCGCACGCGTTTCACGGTCTCGTTGCCCGACGCATCCACGGACTTGATGGTCAACATCGCGGCGCCGTCTCGCTCGACGGTGATCGTCTTCTTGAAGGACCCGTCCGGCTCGACGTCGGCGGGCTCGGCGTTGACGGTGACGATCGCGCCGGGCTCCGTGCTGCCGTAAATCAGGAACAGGTTGCCCATCTGCTGCGGCGTGAAGACCGTCAGGGGCGGCGGGCTCCCGTCGCCCGAACCGGTCCGCAGCGGCTCGGTCATCATCTTGAAGCGACGCACCATGCTCCAGTCCGAGGCGATCGCGTTCGAATCGAGCGCCGCCACGCGCCAAAAATACGAGCCCTCCCGCGAGACTTTGACGCGGGCGCTGGTCTGGACCCGGTCGTCCAGATCCACCTCCGTCGAATCCGGCACGAAGAGGCGGGACCGCGAGATTTGCAGCCGGTATCTCACCGCCCCGGCCACCTTCGCCCACTTCAATTCCACCTGGTCGCCGGTCTTCAGGTCGTAGATGCGGTTGTCGGCGGGCAGAGAGGGCTGCGGGGCGTCGGGAAGCGTGATTTTGGGCGAAATCACGTGATTTCCGACCGCCGCGGCGATGCGCTCCCGCCCCTCCAGGACGACCGTTTCCTTGCCCGTGGAGACCGTCGCGCGGCCGCGGAAAGTGGTGACTTCCGTCTTGTCTCCGGGGGCCACGTCGACGGACACCCGCGAGTCCCGGTCGATGGCCGCCGTCGCCGCGTCCGTCGACACCGTCGATATGGATCCCGACGTGTAGACGTTGACGGCGCCCGAGATCATCTTGATCTGGCTTCCCGAGACTTCCGAGGAGACCGGCCGCCGGCACTCGAAGAGGGAGCCCGGCCGAATCGTGTAGAGCGTGCCGTCATAGAACATGATCTCCGCGGAGCCGGTCTTTCCCGCTTTGACGAAATCGCCGTCGAAGAGCGGTTGACGCTGGCGGGCGGGCTCGAAGGTCGAGCGTCCCGCGCGCTGCAACGAGACTTCCCCTTCGACGAAAATGAATGAGGCGTCTCCCTGCTCCTTGGATCCGGACCCGCCGAGCGACCGGCGGGAATAGGACTCCGACTCCACCGCGAGGCGAAACGCTTCGTCGAAGTGGCTGCTCGTGAACGATTCCGTGGCGTCGCGGAGGAAGTCGCGGGCCTGCGCGAGGTTGGATCCGGGCCGGATGGCGCCGACTGCTTTGGTCGCCCGCGCCAACAGCGAGGTCGCCTCGGCGATTTCGGACTTCGCCCGGTCCTGGGGGGAGCGCTGGCCCCGAACGTACACCGTATAGCCAATCGCCCCGGCGACCAGAAGAACCAGGATGATGATTCCCCACTGACGGATCTTCTGGATCGGGATGACGAACCAGTCGAGATCCGTTCCTGCCGGCTGCTTCCGTTTGCGCATAAACTCCCGAAACTGCGAGACTTACCCTCTTGGCTTATAGCACATTCGGGCGCAAGACCCCGGGGAGAGCAGGCCATTCCGGCGACCTGTCCGTTGGGCCGGGTGCCCGGGACGGGGACGCCGGGACGGCCTGCTATAGTCGCGCGTTCTCGGACGTCACGGCGGAGGGATCTCGATGCTCAAGACGATGCGCGCCAGTTTCCACCACCTGAAGTGGACGCTGTTT
Organism: Acidobacteriota bacterium; assembly: GCA_040005945.1. Classification (GTDB taxonomy): domain Bacteria; phylum Acidobacteriota; class Thermoanaerobaculia; order UBA5066; family Gp7-AA6; genus DAHUXD01. The sequence goes on along the minus strand of JBDTXY010000072.1, from coordinate 3,239 downwards.
GCCGTCATCGGCGTTTTCATCCTCGGGTTCGTCTTCTGGTCCGGTCCCGGCACCAGCGGCAACGCCGCGGGCCAGGTCGTCGCGCAGGTCGGCACCGAGCGGATCACGGCCGTGGATTTCGATCACCAGTACAAGGCTCAGGTCGAGCGATACCGGCAGATGTATCAGGGCAACTTCTCGCCCGAGCTCGAGCGCGCGCTGGACCTGCCCCGCAACGTGCTCGATTCGATGATCGAGCGGATCCTCCGCCTGGAGGCGGCCAAACGCTTCGATCTCCACGTCTCGGACGAGGAGCTCGCGCGCAAGATCGTTTCCCTGTCGTTCTTCCAGGAGAACGGCCAGTTCATCGGCCGGGAGAAGTACGAAAAGATGCTGCGCGCCAACGCCATCGTCCCGGAAAAATTCGAAGAAGAGCTCCGGGAGGACCTGCTGCTCCAGAAGTACGGGGATCTCGTGAAGGCCTCGGTCGTCGTGCCCGATGCCGATCTGGCGCGCGAGTTCTCGGTGCGCAACGACAAGGCCACGATCGAGTACATCCTGGTGCCCTCCGGCCGGCTCGAGAGCAACGCCCAGCCGTCCGACGCCGACCTCCAGGCCTATCTGGAGAAACACAAGGACCGCTATCGCACGCCGACGCAGCGTCGCACCAAGTACCTGTTGGTGGATCGCGCGAAGGTCCGCGCGAAGATCAAGCCGACCGACGCCGAGATCCAAGGTGAGTACGAGAAGAACAAGGACACCTTGATGGTGCCCGAGCAGATCCACGCGTCGCACATTCTGATCTCGGCCAAAGCCGACGGTGGGGCCGACGCGGATGCGCAGGCTCGCGCCAAGGCAGAGATCCTGGCGGCGCGCGCCAAGGTGCCGGGCGCGGACTTCGCGAAGCTCGCCAACGAAAATACGGACGACCCCAGCGGCAAGGGCACCGGGGGCCAGCTGCCCCCCTTCTCGCATGGGCAGATGGTGCCCGAGTTCGAGACGGCGGTCTTCGCCATGTCGCCCGGCGAGATCCGCGGCCCCGTCAAGACCCAGTTCGGGTACCACATCATCCAGCTCGGCTCCAAGACGCCGGCGCGCCAGCGAACGCTCGAGGAGGTCCGGCCCTCGCTGTCCTCGCAGCTGGCCGAGCGCGAGGCCAGCGCCGAGGCCGAGCGGCTGGCTTCGGAGCTCTCCACCAAGTTGAAGGCGATGCGCTCGGCGACCGACGACCAGTTGCGCGCCCTGCAGAGCGACGTCGTCAACTACAACACGACGGAGTGGGCATCGCGGGGCGACGCGATCCAGGGCATCGGCGCCAATCAGGCGTTCTCCGACGAGGCGTGGACGCTGGCAGTGGGCAAGGTCTCCTCGACCGCGATCACCACCCAGCGGGGCGTGGCGTTCGTCAAACCGAGCGAGGAACGGGCCGCGGGCCTGCCGGCCTTCGCCGAGCTCAAGCCCAAGCTGGAGCAGGACTGGAAGGCCGAGCGCCGCGAAAAAGACGCTCTGGCTCAACTGGAGCCGGCGGCCAAGGAGATCGCCTCTGGAGCTTCCCTGGTTTCGCTGGCGAGCCGCTACGGAACGGAAGTGAAGACGACCACGGAATTTGGACCCCAGGGTCCGGTCCCTGAAGTCGGCGCCGCGCCGGAGCTGGCCGCGGCGGTCTTCAAGACGCCGCAGGGCCAGGCGGGACCTCCCGTGGCCGTCCCCAACGGCTTCGTGCTGTTCCGCGTTCTGACGCGCACCGAAGGCGACCGCGCCGCATTTGCCGTCCAGAAGGAGCAACTGCGCGACAGCCTCCGCGGCAAGGAGGCCGAGCGGCTCACGCGCTCCTATCTCCAGAGGATGCGATCCGAGCGCAAGATCGAAGTCAACGAGCCCCTGCTGACCTCCTTCATGAAGGACACGGGGACCGCGGCGACCGGCGGGCGGCGGAGCCGCTCGTAGCGCACCGCTCCGATCCGACGCCATGATCGGGCGCCTCACCGGACGCCTCGCGACGAAGTCTCCGGATCAGGTCCTTCTGGAAGTCGGAGGCGTGGGCTATCTCGTCCGCATCCCCCTCTCGACGTTCTACGAGCTGCCCGAGCAGGAGAGCCCGGCCTCGTTGTGGATCCACACCCACGTCCGCGAAGACGCGCTGGCGCTCTACGGCTTCCTGACCGAACGGGAGCGCGCCCTCTTCCTTCTGCTCCTGGGGGTGACCGGCATCGGCCCGCGCGTGGCGCTGACGATCCTTTCCGGAATCCCTCCCGCCGAGTTGATCGAGGCGCTGCGCAAGCAGGACGTCCGACGTCTGGTGGCCATCCCCGGCGTCGGGAAGAAGACCGCCGAGCGCATGGTGCTCGAGTTGGCGGAGAAGGCGGCGAACCTTCCCGGCGAGGAGCCTGCGGGAGAGCCGGCCGCCATCGCCGCCGACGACGTCATCTCCGCGCTCGTCAACCTCGGGTACCGCAAGGGCGAGGCGGAAAAAACCGTCGATGCGATCAGCCGGGAGGGCGGCCCCGCCGAGTTCGGCGAGTTTCTCCGAATGGCGTTGAAGCGGCTGACCGGCGGCTAGGTTCCCGGGTCGCTATTCCGCATAGGGGAAGAACCGCCCCGTCACGCGAAAAAAGCGGCCGCTGGGCGGCTCGACGGTGAGCTGACAACGCGAGACTTCGAGCGTCGTCGAGAAGGAGACCCCCGGCGCCGTCAGGCTGATCGGGTACTTGGTTCCGACTTTCAGCGGGGCGTCGAAATCGAAGCGCACGCCCGTCGGCGACACCTCGAGGACCTGGCGCGCCTTCTCCCAGCGGATCTTGAGCTCGTATTGCTCGGGCTTCAACTTGCGCGACGAGCGCACCTCTTCCGGATGACTCGCCTTGCCCGCCGACGGTGGATCGGTTTTCCTCTCAGCCATCTGAACTTCGGGACGCTAGCCTACTCCCGTTTTTCGCCCGGTTCAAAAAAGCGGTGTTCGCCGCGCCATATCCGCGCTCCGCGCGTGGCTTCGAGGAGACGAAACTCTATATCAAAGGATCTTTACGCCAGCACGTCGCGCCGCACGAAGAGCAGGAACGCGGCCGCGAGGGCCGCCGCTGCCCACGCCGCCAGCACCGCGGCCCCAAAACCGACCGTCAATCCGGGGATCGGCGGAGGCGATCCGGAGTAATAGTCCGGCAGAGGGAGATTGGTCACGAACAGGAATTTTTGGGCTTCCCACGAAGAGGCCAGGCGCGGCAGGATCGTCCCCGCGATCAGCGCCGCGAGCATCGTCCCCA
>JBDTXY010000071.1:0-10417 GCA_040005945.1 Acidobacteriota bacterium | reverse complement strand
GGCGGGCCAACTCCTTGGCCGCTTTGGGCTTGGCCAGCGCTCGGGCCTTTTCCCCCATCTCGACGCGGCGCGCCCGGTCGTCCATCAGCATCGTGACGGTGCCGGCGAGGTTCTCCGCCGTGAAGGCCTTCTCTTCGATCACCACGGCCGCTCCGGCGCGGGCCATGGCGCGGGCGTTGGCCATCTGGTGGTTGGCCGTGGCCGCGCCGAAGGGAACCAGGATGGCCGGCCGCCCCGCCGCCGCCAGCTCGGACACGGTCATGGCTCCGGCCCGGCAGAGCACCAGATCCGCCCAGGCCATCTGCTCGTGCATGACCGGGAGGAAGGGCTCGAGCCTCCATCGGACGGGCATGCGCGGGTATCGCTGTCGCGTCCCCGCCAGATCCTTCTCGCCGGTCTGGTGGATGACCTCGAGGTTGGATTTCTCCAGGAGCACCGCGGCGCGAGCCATGCTCCGATTCATCGCGCGGGAGCCCTGGCTGCCGCCGAACACCAGCAGCCGTCGGGTGGTCGCCTCCGGGTCCAGCTTCGGGACGTCGAAGAACTCCCGCCGCACGGGAGTGCCGGTCAAGATCCCCGGCCTCTTGAAGTGCTGGTTGGCCGCGGCCAGGCCCACCGCGGTGCGCGTGGCGAATCGATTGAGGAAGCGGTTGGCCAGGCCCGGCATGGCGTTGGATTCATGGATGACGGTGGGGATTCCCAGCGCGCGCGCGGCGGTCAGCACGGGAACCGTGACGTACCCGCCCACGCCGATGACGACCCGCGTGCGCAGCCGCCGCAGCAGTTGCCGAGCCTCGAAGAATCCCTTGGGAAGGCGCGACAGCGAGCGGATCTGTTTGCCCAGGGACTCTCCCGCAAAGCCCGAGGCGTCGACGAGCTCGAGCGGGTAGCCCGCTCCCGGCACCATCTGGCCTTCCAGTCCCTGCGCCGTCCCGACGAAGATGATCTCGGCCTGGCGCCTCTGGGTCTGGATCTCGTTGGCCAGCGCGATGCCCGGAACGATGTGCCCACCCGTGCCCCCGGCGGCGATCACGTATGCGCCCAGATCACCCATGGATGGTCACACTAGCAGGCCGAGGGCTCATCCGCTTTCATGGACCTCGTGCTGCGAGATGTTCAGGATCAGCCCGCCGGCGATCCAGGACGCGATCAGCGAAGAGCCCCCATAAGAGACGAACGGCAGCGGAATGCCCTTGGTCGGAACCAGGGACAGCACCACGGAGAGGTTGATGGCCGCCTGCACCACGATCATGGCCGTGGCGCCGGCGGCGAGGAAGCCCGCGAAAGCATCCGGCGCGCGGCGCGCCGCGCGCAGCCCGCGCCAGGCCACGATGCCGAAGCAACCGACCATCGCCACGGCGCCCACGAAGCCCAGCTCCTCTCCGACGATCGCGAAGATGAAGTCGGTGTGGGGAAACGGCAGGAAGAAGAGCTTCTGCCGGCTTCCGCCCAACCCGTTGCCGAACCAACCGCCCGCTCCCAACGCGATCAGAGACTGGATCGCCTGGAAACCGGCGCCCAGGGGGTCGGCCTCGGGCCTCAGGAATGACAGGAGCCGCGCGCGCCGGTACTCGACGGAGAACAGCAGCGCGGCCAAGACCGGGAGCGCCGCCAGGGCACCGAACAAGAACCAGCGCAGGCGGGTACCCGCCAGCCATAACAATACGGCGCAGAGCATCACGTAGCAGACGGCGGTGCCCAGGTCCGGCTGCAGCACGACCACGCCGGCGGCCAAGCCCGTGAACACGAGCGCGGGAAGGAGAGCCCGTTCGGGATCGCCCGCCTTCTCGGACTTGCGCGCGAGCTGATGGGCCAGCAGGATGACCAACGCGACCTTGAGCAGCTCCGAGGGCTGGAGCATCGCCACTCCCAGAGGAAGCCAGCGCCGGGCTCCGTTGATCGGCGGCCGAAAGAGGGCGAGGACCGCCAGCAGGAGCGAGATCGCGTAGGCGCCGTACACCACCCAGGGCCGCGCGAAGACGCGGTAATCCGTGCGGTAGACCGCGAACGCCGCGATTCCCCCCAGCAACAGCGCCAGGATCTGTTTGGTCAGGTAACGGTAGGGGTTGCCCGACATCTCCCCCGACGAGACCGCCGAGGCGCTGTAGATCATGACGCAGCCAAACAGAGACAGCGCCACCAACGCGACGAACAGGAGCTTGTCGGAAGCCAGCTTACGCGCCATCGGATGACCTCGCGGCCGCACGTGCCAGTGCGGCGAAGTGCCGTCCCCGCTCTTCGAAGTTCCCGTACTGATCGAAAGAGGCGCAGGCCGGCGAAAGCAGCACCGTGTCCCCGGGACGGGCCATCGATGCGGCGCGCGCCACGGCCCGCTCCATCGTCTCGCAGCGCTCCATGGCGACGGCGCCGGCCAGCGCGACCGCGATCGCCTCCGCGGCCTCGCCGATGGTCAGCACGACGCGCGCGTTCTTGGCCGCCATCGGGCGCAGCGCGGCAAAGTCGCCGTGCTTGTCGCGGCCGCCCAGGATCAGCACGACGCTGCCGGGAGCGAAGCCTTCCAGAGACTTCGCCGTCGCATCCACGTTCGTCCCCTTGGAGTCGTCGACCCAGTGCACGCCGCGCGCGTGGACGACGAGCTGGCTGCGGTGCGGCAGCCCCTCGAACTGCGTCAAGGCGTCGGCGATGGACGCCTCCGGAACGTCCAGGCACTGCGCCGCCGCCATGGCCGCCAACGCGTTCTCGACGTTGTGGGCCCCGGGAAGGGAGAGGCGTTCCGCGGGCAGGACGCTTCGCGCCGCGCCCCGGAGGTCCGAAAAGAGCTCCCCATCCTGCAGCCACGCTCCGCCCGAGGCGGGTCTTGCACGGCGGGAAAACAGCACGCGGCGCGCCCGCGTCGCCACCGCGAGGGATTCCGGGTCGTCGGCGTTGATGATCGCGAAATCTCCGAGCTCCTGCCGGTCAAACAGCCGAGCCTTGGCGGCGGCGTACTCCGGCAGGCCGGGGTACCGGTCGAGATGGTCGGGGGTGATGTTGGTCAACACGGCGACGTGCGGCCGAAAGCGATCGACGGCCTCGAGCTGGAAGGAGGACATCTCGCAAACGAAATCGCGCGGAGCCTTCTCCGCCAGGTAGGCCGACAGGGGCACACCGATGTTTCCGGCCAGGGCCACGGGACGGCCGGCCCGCCGCAGCATCTCGGCGATCCAGCTGGTCGTGGTCGACTTGCCGTTGGTTCCGGTCACGGCGACCCAGCGGTTTTCCCCCGCGACCTCGGCCTGGGCGATCCGCCAGGCGATCTCGACCTCCCCCAGCACCGGAATGCCCATGTCCCGCGCGGCCTGGACCGGCGGCGAGGTCAGCGGCACGCCCGGCGAAACCGCGAGCCACTCCGCGCCGGCGAGAAACTCGGCCGGCGGCCCTCCCAGAAAGAACCGGACCCCCCGGCCCCGAAAGGAGTCCAGATCGGCAAAGTCGCGCTCGGTCCGGCTGTCTCCCACGGCCACGGAGACCCCGCGGTCCAAGAGCGCCTCCGCGAGCGCCCGTCCGCTGCGGGCGAATCCCAGCACGGCGATCCGCCGCGGCAGGATCTGCGCCGCCTGATGAGGCGGCGAGGGTTGGGCCGCAGCGTTCATCGCAGCTTCAACGTGGAGAGGGCCAGGACCGAGAAGAGGATCGCCAGGATCCAGAAGCGGATGATCACGCGCGATTCCGCCCAGCCGGCCAGCTCGAAGTGATGGTGGATCGGCGCCATGCGGAAAACGCGCCGACCGGTCGTTTGAAAGGAGACGACCTGGATGATCACCGACAGCGCTTCGAGCACGAAGAGGCCGCCGACGATCACCAAAAGGATTTCCTGCTTGGTCATGATCGCGACGGCGGCGATCCCCGCGCCCAGCGGCAGCGAGCCCACGTCGCCCATGAAGATCTCGGCGGGATGGCAGTTGAACCACAGGAACCCCAGCGACGCGCCGACCATCGCCCCGCAGAACACGGCAAGCTCTCCGGACTCGGGAATGAACGGAATCTGGAGGTACCGGGCCGCCACGAAATTTCCCGTGACGTAGGACAGCACTCCGTAGGTGCCCGCGGCGATGCCGACCGCTCCAATCGCCAGGCCATCCAGACCATCGGTCAAATTCACCGCGTTGGAAGAGCCCACGACCACGAGCGCCACGAACGGAATATAGAGGATGCCTAGAGGGATGAGGAGCCGCTTGAGAAACGGGAACGTGATGACGGTGGAGAAGACACCCTGGCTCGCCCACTGGGTGATCGCCCACCCGATTACCAACGCGACGAGAAACTGCGGGATGAGCTTTCCCCGGCCGGTCAGGCCCAGGCTGCGGCGCCGGGCGAACTTCACGTAGTCGTCGGCGAACCCGACCACGCCCACCGCCAGCAGCGTGCCCAGCGCGATCCACACGAAGCGGTTCGCCAGATCCATCCAGAGCAGCGTGGCCGCGGTGACGGCCAGGAGGATGAGCAGGCCGCCCATCGTAGGCGTGCCCGCCTTGGCGAGGTGGGATTTCGGGCCTTCCTGCCGAATCGATTGCCGGACCTGCGCGCCCTTGAGCCACCGGATCACGGACGGCCCCAGCGTCAACGTCATGAGGAGGGCCGTGACCGCCGACATCGCGGTGCGGAACGTGATGTAACGAAAGACGTTGAACACCGGGTATCGCCCGGCCATCGGATAGAGGAGCCAGTACAGCACGGACTAGCCCTCACCCATCAGCAGCGCGACCGCGCGATCCAACCCGATGCCGCGGGACGCCTTGACGAGCACGACGTCCCCGTCGGTGATCCCGTCGCGCAGCGTCCTGGCCGCTTCCTCCGCGGAGCCCACGAAGCGGACGTTCTGGGACGGGAAGCCGGCGGCAATCGCGCCCTCGCCGATCGACCGCGCGCGGGGGCCGACGCAGACGAGCATGTCCGCGCGGCCGGCGACCGCGCCGCCGACCTCGCGATGCCACCGGTCCTCCTCCGCGCCGAGCTCGAGCATGTCGCCCAACACTGCGATGCGGCGCTTTCCGGGCAGCACGGCCAGCGCGTCGAGCGCCGCGCGGACCGAGGACGGATTCGCGTTGTACGCATCGTCGTAGAGCCACGCGCCGGAGGAGTGCCGCCGCAGCTCTCCCCGGTGAGGCCCGGCGCGCAGTTCGGAAGCCGCCGCGGCGCAATCCGCGGCGCTGGCGCCGACCGCGAGCGCGATGGCCGCGGCCGCCAGGAAATTGTCGACTTGATGGAGCCCGTTCACGGGCAGATCCACGGGAACCTCATCCTCGAGCGTTTTCAGCACGAACCGACTGCCCTCCGCTCGGGAATCGATTCCGTGTGCCGTCACGTCGGCCGCCTCGGTCCTGCCGAAGCGGACGACGCGGCCTTCGAAGCGCGCCGCGATGGCCGCCACCCGCGGATCGTCCGCGTTGGCGACGAGCGTGCCGCCCGGCTTCAGGCCCTGGAGCACCTCGGCCTTGGCGTCGGCGACGGCGTCCAGAGACTCGAAAAACTCCATGTGCGCGGGAGCGATCCTCAGGATCGCGGCGACGTCGGGCTCGAACGCGCGCGAGAGCTTGGCCAGGTCGCCCGGCTCCGAGAGCCCCATCTCGCCGACCATCCACTCGGGGTTGCGCGGCAGGTTGATGATCGACATGGGAAATCCGACCTGACTGTTCTGGTTGCCGGGAGTCTTCTCCACGGCGAAGCGCCGCGCCAGGATCGCGGCCGCGAATTCCTTGGTCGTCGTCTTCCCCGCCGAACCCGTAATCGCGACCAACCGGAATCCCATCCGCCGCTTCAGCGTCGAGGCGAATCGGCGCAGCCCCGCCACGGCGTCGCGCACGACCACGACCGGAAACTCGGCGGGCAGTCCGTCGGGACGGCGCTCGGACAGCAGGGCGCGCGCTCCGGCCGCCGCGGCCTGCGTGGCAAAGTCGTGCCCATCGACCCGGGCTCCGTGGATCGCCACGAAGAGATCGCCCGGGGAAACCCGGCGCGAATCCACCGCCACGCCAGTCAGGTCGGCGCGGCCGGTCGCCGGGGAGCCCAGAGAAGCCGTGAGCTCCGTCAAGCTGAAGTTCACGCCTTCCCCGCGAATTCGGCCGCGACCTGGCGGTCGTCGAAGGGAATCTCGCGGGAGCCGATGATCTGAACCGTCTCGTGGCCCTTGCCCGCGACGACCACGACCGTGCCGGTGTTGGCGAGCTCGATCGCCTGGCGGATCGCCTCGCGCCGGTCCGCGATCGTCAGGTACTTCGTGGCGCCCGAGGCCTTGAGTCCGGCCTCGACCTCTTTGAGGATCGCCTCCGGGCTCTCGGACCGCGGGTTGTCGGACGTGGCGATGGCGATGTCGGCCAGTCGGCCCGCGATGAGTCCCATCGGCGCCCGCTTGCCGCGATCGCGGTCTCCGCCGCAACCGAAGACCAGGATAATCTTTTGATCCGTCAGCTCCCGCACGGCCTGGAGCAGGCGTTCGAGCGCATCCGGCGTGTGCGCGTAGTCCACCAGGATCCGATACGGCTGCCCCGCTTCCACGCGCTCGAAGCGGCCGGGGACGTTGGCGACCTCCCGGACCGCCGCCGCGATCTGGGCCGGCTCGATCCCCAGGCACAGGCCGGCGGCCGCGGCGCAGAGCAGGTTGGACACGTTGAAGCGCCCCGCCAGCGGCGAGGCCAGCCGGAAGCGCCCGCGGGCGTGGACGACGTCGAGCTGTATCCCGGAGAGATCGCAAGTCACGGCCTCCGCCGATACGTCGGCGGGCGCGCCGGAAGCGGAGAATCCGATCATGGGCGGGGCTGCCTCGGCCAGCAACCGCCGGCCGTACGGGTCCTCGGCGTTGACGACGCCGGCCGCGCCGGGCTTGCGCAGGGCGAACAGGCGCCTCTTGGCCGCGTAGTAGCCCTCCATGTCGCCGTGGAAGTCGAGGTGATCGCGCGTCAGGTTCGTGAAGACCGCCACATCGAACCGGCATCCTTCGACGCGATCCAGCTCCAGCGCGTGGGAGGAGACCTCCATCGCCGCGGCGCGCGTTCCCTCCGAGACCATCTCGGCCAGGAGCTGCTGGATCACGGTCGCCTCGGGCGTGGTCCGCTGCGCCGGGAGGCTTCGGCTTCCCGTCCGGTAACCCACCGTCCCGACAAAGCCGGCCCGGCCGTAGCGCTGCTTGAGGATCGCTTCGAGCAGCGTGGCGGTCGTGGTCTTGCCGTTGGTGCCGGTCACTCCCGCCAGCACGAGCCGGCTCGCCGGTTCCCCGGCCAGCCGCGCCGCCAAGAGCGCGAGCGCGCGTCGGGGCGACGGAGAGAGGATCCAGGGCACCGCGATGCCTTCGGGAGCCGGCCGGTCGCTGACCACGGCCGCGGCGCCGCGCGACACCGCGTCTGCGACGTGCGCATACCCGTCGGATTTCTCGCCCCGGATCGTCACGAAGAGATCGCCCGGACGCACGCGGCGCGAGTCGCTTTCCACGCGTGCGATCGCCGTGTCGAAGCCCGAACTGGAGATCTCGGCGCCCGGAAGGGCGGCGGCGAGTTCCACGAGCTTCACGGAGCCGAAGGAGGCGGAGCCGTCTCCTCCATGTGGCGCGCCGCGCCCGCCGGGGCCACCCCGTTCTCGGCCAGGAACAAGGTGTGCATCGCGCCGGCGCGGATCGGCGTGCCGGGCGGAGGATCCTGGGCGACGACGAAACCGGATCCCTGGATCCGGGCCAGAACCCCAAGGCGCGCGAACAGCGCGAGCGCCTGGCGGCCCGACAATCCCAGAACGCTGGGGGTGGATTCGACGGGCGACTCGGGCCGCGCGGCGGCCGCGCCCGCGCGCGAGGAGAGCGGGACAACACCCGCGGCGTAGCGAACCGTCGGAGGCGCGACGCGGGACGGCGCGGATTCGGCCAGAACCGTGGCGGTAATCTGCTGCTCGCGGGGCGCCACGCGGAGAATTCCGAGCGCCTGGGACACGACCCGCGAAAACAGCGGCGCCGCCACATCCGCGGCGTAATACTTTCCCTGGGGCTCCTCCAGCACGACCACGGCCACGCAGCGCGGCTTCTCCGCCGGCGCGAATCCCGCGAAGTTGGGGACGTGGCGGCCCGCCTGGTAGCCGCCGACGCCGGCCTTCTGCGCGGTGCCGGTCTTGCCGGCCACCGAGAATCCGGGGATCGCCGCCTTGGTGCCGGTGCCGCGCTCGACGACGCTGACCAGGATTCGCGAGATCGCGCGCGCCGTCGCCTCCGAGATCACGGGCGTGGGCTCGGGAACGGCCACCGCATGGGACTCGCCTCCCGGCTCGACGATCCGCGTGACCAGGTGGGGGTGGACCAGGCGCCCGCCGTTGGCCACGGCCGCCGTGATGCGGGCCAGCTGCAGCGCGTTCAAGGAGATTTCCTGCCCCATGGAGATCTCGGCGTTGGACAACGCGGACCACCGATTCAAGGGGCGGAAGATTCCGGAGTTCTCGCCCGGTAGATCGACGCCGGTGGATTGCCCGACTCCGAACGCGCCCGCGCCCGAGAACAAGCGGCTGGGCCCCAGGCGCAGGCCGACGCGGATGATCCCGATGTTGGAGGACCGCTCGAAGACGCCGGAGAGCGTCAGCGCTCCGTATCGGTGGCGATCGCTCTCGGTGATGGTCGTGTTGGCGACGCGGATCGTGCCGTCGCCCGTGTCGATGACCTCGTCCAGCGAGACCAGCCCGTTCTCCAGCGCCAAAGCACCGGTGACGATCTTGAACGTCGATCCCGGCTCGTAAGCGTCGGCGATGACGCGATTGCGCCGCGCCTCAGCGGGATAGCTCTGGAACTCGTTGGGATCGAAGTCGGGGGCCGATGCCATCGCGAGGATCTCCCCGTTCCAGGGATCCATCACGACCACGCTGCCGGAGGCCGCGCGGTGCTCCCGCATCGTCGCGGCCAGCTCGCGCTCCGCCGCGAACTGGAGGCCCGAGTCCAGCGAGAGCACCAGCGAAGCGCCCTCCCGCGCCGGGCGGCTGCGCGCCGTCTCCGCCTCGCCGTAGCGGCTGCGCCGCGCGTCGGTCAAGGCGACGAGCTCCCCGGGCTTTCCGCGGATCGTCCCGTCGTAGGCGTACTCGAGCCCCGCCAATCCGACCGCGTCGGTTCCCACGAACCCCATCACGGCCGATGCGAGGCGTCCCTTGGGATAGAAGCGCTTGGGCTCGGGCACCATGTGGATCCCGCGCAGGTTCAACGCCTTCACCCTGGCGGCGGCCTCGGGCTCGATCTGCCGGCGGATCCACACGAACCCCTTTTCCGATTGCAGCCGATCGAAGACCTCTCGCGGACGCAACTCCAGGATTTCGCCCAGCGCCCGCGCGGCCGAACGGGAGTCCTGGATCTCGTCGGGGATCGCGTAGATCGATGTGCTCTCGACCGACACGGCCAGCTCGCGGCCCTCGCGGTCGAGGACGGCGCCGCGCTGCGCGGCGATCTCGAGGCGCCGCTCCTGTTGCCGCTGCGCGCGGGCGCGGTACCGTGACCCGTCCGCGATCTGGACCTGGATCAGCCGCGCCACGACGACGGCCGCCCAGACGGCCATGATCAGCGTGAAGAGCCGCACGCGTCCCCGCTTGACCGCGTTCGGGTTCGCATTCATCGCGAGGAGCCCTCGGGGGCTTCGACGTACTGGACCTGTCCGGGGTGGGGGGGATGCAGTCCCTTCTTCTGCGCCACGGCCGCGACGCGGTCGGGGGAGGCCGCGCGGGCCAGGGCGGCCCGCAGGCGGCGATTCTCCTCGGTCAAATCCGACATCGTCTTCTGTCGCGCCTCTCGCAGATATCCGACCCGCACCGTCTCGATGTGCAGGGCCGCGTAGCCCAGCAGCGCGCACGCGATCGGCAGGCCCGCCAGAAGAAACGTGGCGAGTTCCCGCCCCCGGCGGCGGTCGCGCTCGCGCGTCAAGTGCAGATTCTGAACGCGCTTGGTTTGCGCGTACGAGGTGCTCATGCCGTCTGGGCCTCTTCCTCCGTGGGCATCTCGGCGGCGGTGATCTTCACCGCCACGCGCAGGCGCGCGCTGCGGGACCGCGGGTTGCGGCGCTGCTCCGATTCGGAGGGCCGGATCGGCCGGCGCGTCAAGACCTTCAACGCCGTACGCGCGCCGCAGACGCATCCGGGCAAGCGCGGCGGGCAAAGGCACACACCCGACTCCCGCCGGAAGGTCTCCTTGACGATCCGATCCTCGAGCGAGTGGTACGAGATCACCGCGAGCCGTCCGCCTCCGTCTAAGCGGGCGACCGCGGCGGCGAGGAATCGGCCGAGCGCGACCAGCTCGTCGTTGACCTCGATCCGCAGAGCTTGAAACACCCGGGTCGCGGGGTCGATCTTCTCCCGGTTCCCCTTCTGACCCGCCACGATCCGAGCGAGGTGTCGGGTGGTCGTGATGGGGCCCCGAGTCCGCTCTGCCACGATGCCGCGCGCGATCTTTGCCGCCATTCGTTCCTCCCCAAAA
>JBDTXY010000070.1:0-10477 GCA_040005945.1 Acidobacteriota bacterium | reverse complement strand
TCGATGTTGAAGGCTTCCTCGAAGGCCATGACGAGCTCCACCGTGTCGAGCGAGTCGGCGCCGAGGTCGTCGACGAAAGACGCTTCCGGGGTCACTTCATTCGCGTCGACGCCAAGCTGCTCGACGATGATGCTCTTCACCTTTTCTTCGACAGCCATTCCGCTCTCCCTTCTTGCTGAGTCCGAAAGACGACGTATTCTTCCCTAGATACCCCCGCGGGGCAAGGCCCGGTCCAACTCTACATGTAGAGGCCTCCGGAGACGTTCAGGACCGTTCCGGTGACGTAGGAAGCCTCCTCGGAGCCGAGGAACGCGACCGCGGCGGCCACGTCGTCGGGCGATCCGAGGCGTTCGAGCGGGATCTGCCCGGTCAACTTCGCGCGGGAGTCCTCGGTCATTTTCTCCGTCATCGCGGTCGCGATGAATCCGGGCGCCACGGCGTTGCATGTGATGTTGCGCGAGGCGAGCTCGCGGGCCACGGATTTGGTCAACCCGATCAGACCGGCCTTGGAGGCGGCGTAATTCGCCTGGCCCGCGTTGCCCATCAAGCCCACCACCGAGGTGACGTTGACGATCCGCCCGTAGCGCTTGCGCACCATGCCCTTGACGACGGCCTGCGTCAGCAGAAAAGCCCCCGTCAGATTCGTCGCGAGGACGCGGTCCCAGGCGTCGCGGCTCATGCGCAGAATGAGGTTGTCCTCGGTCACGCCCGCGTTGTTGACCAGGACGTGGATCTCGCCGTGCGAGGCCAGCGCGGACTTGACGGCGGCGTCGAGGGACTCCGGATCGGCGAGGTTCAGCGCGACCGCCGAGGCCTTCCCGCCCGCCGCGGCGATCTCGGAGACCACCCGATCCAGCGCGTCGGCCGACCGCGCGGCCGCGATGACCGACGCGCCCTCGGAGGCCAGACGCTTGGCGATCGCCTCGCCGATGCCGCGGGAGGCGCCGGTGACCAAGGCGACCCGGCCGGAGAAGCGTTGCATGGGCGGGAGTCTATCTTCCACTTCTGTCATTCCGAGGACCGTTCCCCGCGCATTCCGTCATTCCGGCTTGCCGGTGATGTCCGGCAGCCCCGCGCTCCATCCGTCCACGATCGTCTTGGCGAGGTCCGCGATCGCGAGGACGGCGGGATGGTCGGGGCCCACACCCACCGACTTGGTCTCCGCCGTCAGCATGACCAGAACGAAGCGGCCCTTCCGGGTCCGGAGGATGCCGGAGTCATTGCGGGTTCCCGACATCGTGCCGCTCTTGCCGGCCCACAGGATCTCCGAGGGAAACCGCCGCGCGATGCGCAGGCGGGAAGGGTCCTTGTCCAGGTACTCGAAAATCTTCCGCGACGATTCCCGGTCGAGCAGCCGGCCCTGCGCCACCTGAGCCATCCACTCGGCCACCTCGCGCGGCGTGATCGAACCGAGGCGCAATCCCCTCCAGGGCGAGGGATCCTCCTCCCGCCGGGAATACGGCGGCAGAGTTCCGAGCAGGCGGATGTGCGGGAAACCCAGCGCCGCCATCCGCGCGTTGATGCGATCGGCCCCCAGCCGGGCGATCCAGGCGTTGGTCGCGGTGTTGTCGGAAGGCCCGATCATCAGCGTCGTCAGATCGTTCCAGGTCGGGGTCAAGCCCGGATCCAGCATCAACAGCGTTCCGGACCCGTCCGCCTTGTTGTCCGCGGTCAGGTTCCACCGCTGCGACATGTCGATCGAGCCGTCGCGCACCCCGGCCATGGCCTCGGTCAGGACGGCGATCTTGATGACCGATGCCGCCTCGAACTCCTCGGCGCCGTTGTGCTCGTACGACCGTCCGCTCTCCACGTGCCGCGCCGCCACGCCCAGGCGGCACTGGCAGCGCGCCTGCGCCGAAGCCACCGCGGCATCGAACGCGGCGGCGGAGCCGGCAACCGGCGGCGCCGTTGTCGCGCATGCGGCCATCCCCAACGCCAGCGCCACGGCGAGAGCCCAAATCGACCTAAGTTCCCGCATACCCTTCCACCCGCACCGTCTTGTCGATCCGCTTGACCAGCCCCGCCAGGACGTTGCCGGGCCCGATCTCCAGCGCGCGGTCCACGCCCTCCCGGGCCAGCCGCTGCACGGACTCGACCCACCGCACCGGCGAATCGATCTGGCGCAGCAGCGCGTCGCGCAGCCGCTCGCCCGAGCTCTCGGGTCCGGCATCCACGTTGGTCATGACCGGGATCCGCGCGTTCGCGAAGGTCGCGCGCTCCAGCAGCGGGCGCATCTTCTCGCGAGCCGGCGACATCAGCGCGCAGTGAAAAGGGGCCGACACCGGCAACGGGATCGCGCGCTTGGCCCCCCGATCCAGGCACGCCTGCGAGGCCCGCGCGACGGCCGCGGCGTGTCCCGCGATGACGGTCTGTTCCGGAGAGTTGTAGTTGGCCGGCGAGACGGTTTCCCCTTGCGCGGCTTGCGCACAGGCGGCTTCGACATCCGCCGGCGCCAGTCCGATGATCGCCGCCATCGCGCCCACGCCCGCGGGCACGGCTTCCTGCATGAAGGCGCCCCGCTCGCGGACCAGGCGCACGGCCTGCGCGAACGTCAGGACCCCCACCGCCACGTCGGCGGAGTATTCACCCAGGGAGTGCCCGGCCGCGAAGGCGGCGCCTTCCAGCCGCTCCGGGAAACGGGCGCGCAGATCCTCCAGGGCGGCGACGGAGTGCGTCAGGATCGCGGGCTGCGTGTTGGCGGTCCGCTTCAACTCCTCCTCGGGCCCTTCGAAGCAGAGCCGGGACAGCGGGAACCCCAGCACCGCGTCCGCCTCCTCGAACACGGCGCGGGCCGCCGGCGAGGAGTCGTGGAGCGTCTTGCCCATTCCGACCGCTTGGGAGCCCTGGCCGGGGAACAGAAGAGCGAGGCGCGACATCAGGAGCGAGTCGGGCGCTCTACCATCTCAGCAGCACCGACCCCCAGACCAGTCCGGCGCCGAAGGCGGTCATCAACACCATGTCTCCGTCCTCGACCCGGCCCTCGCGGACGCACTCGTCCAGCGCGATCGGAATCGAAGCGGCGGACGTGTTTCCGTAGCGGTCGATGTTCTTGTAGACCTTCTTCGCGTCGATCTTGAGCTTCTCGCCGACCGCGTCGATGATGCGCAGGTTGGCCTGGTGCGGGATGAAGAGGTCGATCTGCTCGTGGGTGAAGCCCTGTTCGGAGAGCAGCTCCTGGGTCACGTCCGCCATCGCCTTGACGGCGACCTTGAACGTCTCGTTTCCCTTCATCTTGATGTAGGGCAGCTTCTCTTCGATCGACTTGGGATCGTTGGCCGGCCGGTCCGAGCCGCCCCCCGGCATGCAGATGAAGTCGTGATAATTCCCGTTGGACTTCATCAGGCTGCCCAGGATCCCGTGGTCTCCCTTGGTTCCCTGGAGCACGACCGCCCCGGCGCCGTCGCCGAAGAGGACGCAGGTGTTGCGGTCGGTCCAGTCGATGTAGCGCGACAGGATCTCCCCGCCGATGACCAGAACGTTGCCGGCCTTGCCCGAGCCGATCAGGCCGTCGGCCAAGTGCAGAGCGTAGAGAAAGCCGACGCAGGCCGCCGAGATGTCGGAGGCCGCGGCGCGCGTGGCGCCGATGTTGCGCTGGACCAGGCACGAGGTCGCCGGGAACGGCATGTCTCCCGAGATCGTGCCCACCAGGATCATGTCCAGCTCCTCGGCCTTGACGTGGCTCCGCTTCAACGCCTGCTCGGCCGCTCGCGTGCACAGATCCGAGAAATGCTCGCCGTCGCTGACGATGTGGCGCTCCTTGATGCCGGTCCGCGTGGTGATCCACTCATCGGAGGTCTCGACGAGCCTTTCGAGGTCGGCGTTGGAGAGGACCTTCTTCGGCACGGCCGAGCCCGTGCCGACGATCTTGGCGCGGTTCATGCCTTGGCGAGCCGGTCTTCCCGGGAGTGGAGCTCGGCGATCTGCGCCTGGATCGTCTCGGCCAGCCGCCGTTTGGAAAACTCGGACGCGAAGCGGATCGCGTTCTTCACCGCCTTGGCCGAAGAACGGCCGTGGCAGATGATCACGCACCCCTTGACGCCCAGCAGCGGCGCCCCGCCGTACTCGGAGTAGTCCAGGCGCTGCTTGAACCGGCGGAAGGCCGAGCGCGACAGGAGGAATCCCACGGAAGCCTGCAGCGTCCGCTTGATCTCCTCCCGCAGCAGGTTTTCGACCATCTCGGCCAGCGCCTCGGAGACCTTCAGAATGACGTTGCCCGTGAATCCGTCGGTCACGATCACGTCCACGGTCCCGTTGAAGACGTCGCGGCCCTCGACGTTGCCGATGAAGTTCAAGCCCGTCTCCTTGAGCGTCTTGAACGCTTCCTTGGTCTTGTCGGTGCCCTTGGAGTCTTCTTCGCCGATGGACATCAGGCCGATCGACGGGAACTTCTTTCCGAACACCAGCTCCGCGTAGATGGAGCCCATGACCGCGAATTCCTTGAAATGGTTCGTCTTCGCGTCCGGATTGGCGCCCACGTCCAGCAGCAGGCAGTGACCGCGCAGGTTGGGCAGCACGGTGGCTAAGGCCGGGCGATCGACGCCCTCGATCGTGCCGATGACCATCTTGGCGCACACCATTCCGGCGCCGGTGTGCCCCGCCGATACGAGCCCCTCGGCGCGCCCGTCCCGGACGCAATTGGCGGCCACGCGAATCGACGAGTTGCGCTTCTTGCGGATGGCCGCGGTCGCCGGGTCGTTCATGGTGATGACTTCGGCCGCGTCCACGATCTCGATGTCGGACCCCCGATATCCGGATTCCTGGAGCAGCTTCGCGAGCGCGGCTTCCTTGCCGACCAGAAGGGACGCGATGCCGAACTCGCGGGCCGCGGCCACAGCGGCATCCACGTTCACGGCGGGGGCGTTGTCGCCTCCCATCGCGTCGACGGCGATCCGCACGTCAGCCTCTTCGTCCTGAAGGGAACACGAGTGCGGAGATTATATGGGGAGTCGTGCGGCTACGTGTTGATCGCCTGCTTCCCCTTGTAATGCCCGCAGCGCGGGCAGACGCGGTGGGGCAACTTGGGCTCGTGGCAGTTCGGACACTCCGAGAGCGGCGGCGGCGTGAGGGCGTCGTGCGCGCGGCGCTTGTCGCGGCGGGCCTTGCTGTGGCGTCTCTTGGGGTTGGGCATCGGTGGCTCCTACACTTTCTTCTGGATGGCCCGGAGGGCCTCCCAACGGGGATCGACGGCGTCGCGAGCGCATGCGCACGAACCGAGGTTGAGATCTTGACCGCAGGTCGGACACAGACCGGCGCAGTCCGGCCGGCAAAGGGGTTTCATCGGAATCGCCATCTGAACCCGTTCTTCGGCGATCGGCGAAAGCTCGATCACCGGCTGGTCGTAATACAGAGTGTCCAGGGAGCCCCGCTCCAGCTCCAGGTCGACCCCGGGCTGGCGCTGCCGGGGGTAGAGGATCAGCGAAAACGCCTCGTCCTCGCGAAACGGGTATTCCGCCAGGCACCGGCTGCATTCGAGCTTCCCCTCGTAGGTCAGCTGCGCCGCCAGGGCGAATCCCCCCTCGATGCGCGAGAGCGCGCCCGAGAGCCGCAGCGGCGACAGGGCCACGAGCGGCTCCCGGTCGATGGCCGCGACGCTGACCGGCAGCTCGCTCTCGAGCCGCAGGGGCTCGTCCGGGACGGATTCGAGGGAGATGGCGCCGGACTTCATGATGGAACCGCGCATTTTAGCTTTGTCCCGGCCACAGTCAAACCCGGTGGAGCTGATAGCTTCCCCCCGGTGAAGATCGCCATCGACAGCCGGGCCCTTCTGACCGAGCGGACCGGCATCGGCACCTACACGTTGGCGATCGCCCGAGGGCTGTCCGCGCGGCCCGGCACGCGGGTTGGGCTCTTCGCTCCCCGTCCCCTGCCCCGCTCGCTGAAGGGCGCGGAGGCCTTCACCCTCCACACCGATCACCACCCGTTCGGGATCCTCTGGCTCCAGACGACCCTGCCCCAGCGCCTGACGCGTTGGGGCGCCGACGTCCTGGTGTCCGCGCTGACGATCGGGCCGGCGCGAGGGCGGGTCCCGCAAGTCTCGGTCGTGCACGATCTGACGCCGTTGACCCACCCCGAGTGGCACTCCGGGCGCACGTTGATCGGATTCGTCCCGCTCTGGGAGCGGACCGTGGAGCGGGCGGCGCGTTTTCTTTGCGTTTCGGAGACGACCGCCAAAGACCTGATCGCGCGATATCCGGAAACCGCGCCGCGCGTGCGGGTCGCCAGCAACGGCGTGGACCGGGAGTTCTTTTTTCCCGTCGACGATCCCCCCGCGCGGCAACGCGCGCGGCAACGCTACGCCGGCGGGCAGCGGTTCATCCTCTATCTGGGCACCCTGGAGCCGCGCAAGAACGTGGAGGCCTTGGTCGTCGCGTGCGAGCGGCTCTGGGGCCGGCGGCGCTCGCGGCCCGACCTGGTCCTCGCGGGCGGCGCGGGCTGGAAGACGGCGGCGCTCCACCGCCGGATCGCCCGTTCCGCCTTCCGCGACAAGATCCACGTGACCGGCTACGCGTCGCGCGACGCGGCCCGGGAGCTGTACCGCGCCGCCGAGGTCTTCGTCTACCCCTCCCACTTCGAAGGATTCGGGTTGCCCGTGCTGGAGGCCATGGCGTGCGGCACGCCGGTGGTCGCATCGACCGCCGAAGCGCTCCGCGAGGTCGGGGGCGAGGCGGCCCTCTATGCGCCGGCCGGCGAGCCCGAGACGCTGTCGCGGCAGATCGAGCGCATGCTCGACGACGAGGCGCTGCGCCGATCGTGCGCCGCGGCTGGAACGCTGAGGGCGGCCGCCTTTTCCTGGGAGTCGACGGCCGAAAAGACCGCGGCGGCGATCGCCGAGGCGGCGGAGATGGAGCCGTGAGCTCCGCGCGCCCGGCGCGGATCGGCATCGACGCGCGCAAGCTGACGCATTTCGGGATCGGCTCCTACATCCGCAACCTCCTGGAGGCCCTGGCGCGCAATCCGGAATCCGCTTCCTACCGTTTCCGGATCTACATCCAGACGCCGGATCGCGACGCCGTCCCGCAGCTGCCGGAAAACTTCGAGCTGGTCGCGGAAGATTCCCCGGGCTATTCGATCGGGGAGCTGACGCGGTTCGCATGGAGGCTGATGCGCGACCGGCTGGATCTGTTTCACGCGACCCACTACGTGATCCCGCCGATTGCGCGGGCGCGGGCCGTGGTCACGATTCACGACATCATCCACGTCCTCTACCCCCAGTTCCTCCCCAACCGCGCGGCGCTGCTCTACGCGCGCGTCATGATCGCGCGCGCTCTGCGGCGCGCCGACCGCATCATCACCGTCTCGTACAACAGCAAGCGGGACCTGGTGGACTATTTCGGGATCGCGCCCGCCCGCATCGACGTCATCTACAACGGCGTGGGCAGCCCCTTTCACGCCTCCATCCCGCACGCCGAGCGCGACCGGGTCGCCGCGAAGTACGGACTGCCCAGGCCGTACCTGCTCTTCCTGGGCGGGGAGAAGCCGCACAAGAACGTGCGCAACGTCCTGCGCGGCTTCGCGCAAGCCCGGCGCGAGCGGGCCCTGCCCCACGCGCTGGTCCTGGCGGGTCCGATGCCGAAGAACCGCAGCCGCGTGGAGGCCCTGATCGCGGGCCTGGATCTGGGGTCTCAGGTCATCCGCCCGGGCATCGTGCCCGATGAGGACTTGCCGGGCCTCTTCGCGGGGGCCGAGGCGTTCCTCTACCCCACGCTCTACGAGGGCTTCGGTCTGCCCGTGGTGGAGGCGATGGCCTGCGGCGTGCCCGTGCTAACGTCGTCGACGTCCGCCCTCCAGGAGATCGCGGGCGGCTACGCCTCCCTGGTGGATCCGATGGACGTGGAGGCGATCTCCCGCGGCATCGCGGAAATCGCGACGGACCCGACCCGACGCGCCGAGCTCATCGAGCTCGGCAAACGGCGGGCCTCCGATTTCTCCTGGGACCACACCGCGCAACAGACCCTGAGGGTGTACGCGGAGGCGCTCGCGACGGCAGGACGGAAGACGGAAGGGCGGTAGGACGAACATGCGCGTCCTCCTTCGTCCTCCCGCCTCCCGTCTTCCGCCTCCCGCCCCATGAGAACCGCCGTCGTCCACGACTGGTTGAACGGCATGCGGGGCGGAGAGAAGGTCCTGGAGGCCATGCTGCCTCTGCTGCCCGAGCCCACGATCTTCACGCTCTTCCACGTTCCGGGCTCGGTCTCCGGCGATATCGAGCGCTTTCCCATCCGTGCGTCATGGCTCAATCGCCTGCCCTTTTCCCGCCGCCACTACCGGCACTACCTCCCCCTCTTCGCCTCCGCCGTCGAGTCCTTCGACCTTTCCGGTTTCGATCTCGTCGTCTCTTCTTCGCATTGCGTTGCCAAGGGAGCCGTTGCGCCTCCGGGAGTGCCGCACCTTTGTTATTGCCACACGCCCGTGCGCTACGCCTACGAGCAGTTCGATCTCTACTTTCCGGAAGGGCGAACGCGCCTGCGCGCGCTCAAGACGGCCGCCATCGCGCGCCTGCGCGCCTGGGACCTGCGGACCGCGTCCCGGCCGAACCTCTATCTGGCCAATTCCTCCGCCGTCGCGGACCGGATCCGCCGCTGGTACCGGCGGACGGCGCGGATCTGTCATCCCCCGGTCGACGTCGGCTTCTTCGAGCCCGGCCCCGAGCCGCGCGGCGATTTCCTCCTCTGCGTCGGAGCGCTGGTGCCGTACAAGCGCTACGAGCTGGCGTTGGCTGCGGCGCAGCAGCTGGGCCGCCGGCTGGTGCTGGTGGGACGGGGGCCCGAGGAGAAACGGCTCCGCGCGCTGGCCTCTCCCTCCGTCGAGTTCGTGTCGGACATCCCGGCGGATCAGCTGCGCGCGCTCTACCGCGGATGCGCGTTCTATTTGCAACCGGGAGAGGAGGATTTCGGCATCAGCGCCGCGGAGGCCCTGGCCTGCGGGACACCCGTGGTGGCGCTGGACGGTGGCGGGGCGCGCGACATCGTCCAGGACGGCGTCACGGGGATCCTCTACCCCGGCGGCGCCGCCGAGGACCTGGCCGCCGGCATCCGGCGCGGGGAGGAAACGCAGTTCGATTACACTTTGTTGCGAGCCTCGGCCCTCCGATTTCGGCCGGAACGCTTCGCACGAGAGTTTCGGGGGGCGTTCGAGGAGCTGCTACGGTGATTCGCAAATCCACTCGGCGCATCGCAACCGTCCTGCTCGCCTCGGACGTCCTGGCGAGCTTTTCGGCGTTGGCCCTGGCCTACTTTCTCCGCTTTCGCGCGGAAATCGTCCCGATCACGAAAGGGATCCCGGACGCCTCCTCCTATTACCGGCTCTTCCCGCTGATCGCGGTGCTCTGGCCGCTGGTGTTCTATTTCTACGGCCTCTACCAGGTCCGGCGGAACCGCTCCCGGGTCGACGAGGGGCTGGCGGTCCTGGTCGCGACGGGATTGTCGACGCTGCTCCTGTCCGGGCTGGCGACGTTCTACCGCGGCTTCTCGTACTCGAGACTGGTTCTGGTGCTGTTCTTCGGGCTGGACGTGCTCCTCGTCTTCGCCGGGCGCACCGCGATCCGCCGCTACCTCGAAGAGGCCTGGCGTCACGGCGTCGGCGTCCGGAGCGTCCTGGTCGTGGGCGCGGGCCGGCTGGGCAAAGCCGTCGTCGACAAGTTCCTGGAGCATCCCGAGGCGGGCCTGCGCGCCGTGGGCTTTGTGGACGACGCTCCCGAGAAGCGCAACGCCGAATATCGCGGCTTGGCGGTGCTGGGCACGACGGCCGACGCGGCGCGGCTGGTCGACGGGCATGGGATCGACACGGTGTTCCTGGCCCTTCCCCTCGAGGCGCACCGGACCATGCTCGCAGTCCTGAAGGACGTCGGCCGGACAGTCGCGGACGTGCGCGTGGTCCCGGACCTGCTCCAATACATCACGTTCCGGGCGGGCGTCGAAGATCTCGACGGACTGCCTGTCGTGCACCTCACGCAGGTTCCGCTCTCGGGCTGGATGAGCATGGTCAAGCGCGGCCTGGACGCCGGGATCTCGGCCTCGGCCCTGGTCGCGCTCTCGCCCGTCCTCGCGGCGATCGCGGCCGCGATCCGGCTCGCCGCCGGCGCGCCCGTCTTCTATCGTCAGCGGCGCATGGGCTTGGACGGCCGGCCCTTCGACATCTTGAAATTCCGCTCGATGGTCGTGGGCGCTGAGGAGGGGCTGGGCCCCACCTGGGCCGATCCCCAGGATTCCCGGCGCACGCGCGTGGGAGCCTTCCTGCGCCGGCTGAGCCTGGACGAGCTGCCGCAGCTGGTCAACGTCTTCAAGGGCGAGATGTCCCTGGTGGGGCCGCGCCCGGAACGCCCCGAGTTCGTGCGGGAGTTCAAGGAGAAGTTTCCGCAGTACATGCTGCGGCACCGCGTCCGCGCCGGAATCACCGGGTGGGCCCAGGTCCACGGCTGGCGCGGCAACACCAGCCTCTCCAAGCGGATCGAATACGACCTCTACTACATCGAGAACTG
>JBDTXY010000069.1:0-10572 GCA_040005945.1 Acidobacteriota bacterium | reverse complement strand
AGGGGCAGCCTCGGCCGCGGAAGGCGGCGCCGCCGGGACCAGAAACGCATACCCGACGTTTTCCATGGCAAAGGCCGGGTGCGGCAGCAGGACTCCGTGGGTCAGACCCAGGGACTCGGCCCATTCCTTGGCTTTGTCCAGATACTCCTCGGAGGCGATGTGCAGGCCCGGCGCGAAGGAGACCGGGTCTTCCTCGCACACGTCGACGGCCTTTCGGTTCGGCAGCAAGTAGGTTCGGGTGTGGAAATCCCAATAGACCCAGGGCGGTCCGTGAAAGTAGACCGGCTCTCGCGCGTAACGCGGAGCACCCACCAGGCCGCTGACGCTCTGCATGAGCGCGGCGTGCCGTCCCCCACTCTGGGCGTACGGAATCCAATCGAGGGGATAACCGGAAACCTGCCTTGCCAGGAAGACCCCCACCAACAGCGCTCCCAGCGCCGACTGCAGCGGGGCGCCGCGAGTCCGCCTGGGAAGAAGCGTCAGGAATCCCGCCAG
Source organism: Acidobacteriota bacterium (assembly GCA_040005945.1). Taxonomy (GTDB): domain Bacteria; phylum Acidobacteriota; class Thermoanaerobaculia; order UBA5066; family Gp7-AA6; genus DAHUXD01. The sequence goes on along the minus strand of JBDTXY010000069.1, from coordinate 10,077 downwards.
AGCCACGCCCCCGAGCAGCGCGAGCATCGGAATCAGGCTCGAGAGCCGCTGGGGCTCGGGCGTGCGGAACGTGAGTGAGACTCCGGCGAGGTTTCCTGCGACGACCAGGGCCGCGATCGTCGCCTCCGCGACGAAGCGCCGTCGGCCGTAGAGCCATCCCAGTCCGGCGATGCCCAGGGACGGTAGCAGCGCCGGGGCCACGATCGGAAATCCGGTGAAGTGGTCCATCGCCGACTCGGCCGAGAGCAGTCCGATCGTCCCCAAGCGCAACTGGTTCCGGAACATCTTGCCCGCGGAACCCAGCCGTTCCACCTCCGCGCGATTCAGGTCGGGATTGAAGATGCTGGTTCGCTCCCAGCGTCCGTTCCATTCACGGAAGTTCTGCGCCGCAAAATGCAGATTGGGACCGGCGGCCACCAGGAAGCCCGCGACCATGGCAGCCGAGAGCCAGGCCCGCCGGCCGGTAACGCCGCGAAATCGCCACAGCGCGAGCGGGAGCGAAGCGGCGAGGACCACCGGCAGCACCTTCCCCCCTCCGTATCCGTAGAGAGCCAGTCCGGAGAAGACTCCCGCCAGCGCTCCCTGACGGGGCGAGCCGGAGCAAAGAGTAGCAAACAGCATGAGCACGCCCGCGGTCACGATGAGCGAGTCGCAGATGACGTTTTGGCAATTCCGGCTGAAGTGGACGTGATGGGGAGAAAACGCGATCAAGGCGGCTGCGCCCAGCGCCGCCCACGGCCCCGCCAGGATCGCCGCGGCTCCCGCGGTGGCCGCGACGGCCAGGGACCCGATGACGGCGGGAAAAAAACGAGGCCCCGCCAGCTTCGATGCGAACAGGATCGTGCCGGCGCCGGCGGGCAGCATCCCGACATGCATGGAATGGTGGATGCCCGTGCCGAAGGGATCCGGTCGCCTCTCCTGCAGCAGGACCTCCCTTCCGTCCATCGCGACGGCGGCCTCGTCGCCGGAAATGACCGGAGGGACCAGGTCCAGCCGAATCAGACGGGCCGCGGCCGCGAGCAACACGACGCCTGCCACCGCGAGGCTCACGCCGCGCCGCCGCGGTGCCGCCGGCCCCGGACTTGCTTTCGAGACTCCCGGAAACGCCCCGACCGCCGCCGCCATCGCGACGATCCAAATCAGAAGGGCCCAAACGGGTGGCCGAGAAAACTCCTGCAGAACCAGGATCCACAGGAGCCCGCCGGCCGCCACCGCTGCGCAGAGATACCGCACCGCCGGATGCCGGAGGTCCAGAGTCCGCGCCGTCGCGGGTCCGTGCGGGCTCTGATCCCCGGCGCTGAGACGTCCTCCGGCGAAGGCCAGGAAGAACGCAACCGTGAAAATGACGACCGGCACGCCCCAGAGCTCCGGAACGAATCCATTCTGGTTCGCGAGCCAGATCGTCTCGCAAATCGCCACGGCGACACCGCCGAGCAGCAGCAGCCCGGAGGACACCGCGCGCTTCGTCCTGCCGTCCATCCTCAGGGACCCGGAGTCGGAGCGCTCGCGCGCAGATTCTCGGACGACCAATCCACCGTCCGGCGGAAACCCTCCGCCAGGGAAAACCGGGGCTCCCAAGCGAGCTCTTGGCGAATCTTGCGGCTGTCGGCGACCCACGACGAGGTATCCCAGCGGCGATTGGCCATGGTCTTCCATTGCGGCGCGGCGGCGATCCCCAGGCTGCGGCGGGCCATGTCCACGACCTCCCGAAGGGTCGTTTGGGTTCCGGTTCCCACGTTGTACACGGCTCCCGGGTCGCCGCGATTGGGTGCCGCGGCAGCGGCCAGGCATGCGTCCACGACGTCGTCCACGTAGACGAAGTCCCGGGCGATTTCGGGATGGACCAGAGGCGGGAGGCGGCCCTCGCGGCCTTCCCGGATCAGAGTCGGGATCAGGCGCGTGGGTTCTTCATAGGGCCCGAAGACCGAGTAGAGGCGCAGCGTCGGAATCCATGCGCCGCTCTCGCGGGCCGCCTGCCGGCAGAGATGCGTGGCCGCGGCCTTGGTCGCCGCATAGTGGCTGTTGGGCTCCAGCCGTTGATCCTCGCCCGGAGCCTCGTTCTGGAAACCGTACTCGGAGGAGGATCCCGCGTTGACGAGCGCTTCGACGCCGGCGGCCCGGCATGCATCGATCAGGTTGGCCGTGCCCCGGACGTTGACCTGGAGCATGCGGGCCAGGTCGTCCTGCGAGGCGTAGGCGCCGAACGCGGCGAGGTGGAAGACCCAGCGTGGAGACGCCTCCGCGACCGCGCGCCGCACCGCCTCGGGATCGCTCACATCGGCCTCGAGCAGCCGCACGTCGGGGCCGATGTCCTGAATGCGCCACGTCGCATGTCGCGCGCGGACGAGCAGAAAGACTTCATGGCCTTGCGCCACCAAACGCCGGACCAGGTTGGATCCGACGAAGCCCGTCCCTCCGGTGACCAGACAGCGGTTCACGGCGTCAGAAAGCCCTTGTAGTCGAACGTCTCGAGATAGGGTCCCGCCGCGTCGCGGATCGCCCCGCGTTCCGCTTCGGAGAGCTCGCCCGCGGTGGATCGATTCGCTTGCGGTGTGGCCTTCCGGATCGTGCCCCAGGGATAGACCTCCTGGAGGGCAACCCCGTTCCAGCTGGGGACGCGCAGCGTCTCGGATTTCTCGAGCCCCAGCGCCTCGCAGACGGAGCGCAGCGACGCCGAGGGGTCCTCCAGACTGTCCTCCAGACGCGCGACGTGCACCCGGCCCGGAAAGAGGGCCTGGAACCTTCGGGCGCTGTGCTGATTCAGGACCCAGGCCAGCATGTAGCTCTCGAGCGACATCGGAACGGGACGCTTCTTCGTGTCGGCATACGCGGACCACGGATTGCGGACGACGTGCAGCACGTGGCCCTTCGGGAAATCGGACAGGATCTTGTCGGCATCGACCACGATGATCGGGCTGTACCCGACGTAGACGCGTTCCCGGCCGCTGGACCGGAAGTCCTTCCAGGCCTCGAACGTCGCCCGAAAGAAGGCGGCGACGTTGTGCGCTCGCGAGCGGCCGGTCTTGACGACATGCTCCTGGTAGATCCGCGCCCGCTCATCGTCCGAGAACTGGAATGGCATGTGTCGGAACTTGCTGACCTCGGGTGTCCGCGCGCGCACCTTGCACTCTTCATCGATGATCGCCCGATAGTCCTCGAGGGAGGAGGCCGCTAGCGAGAACACCGGCCAGCGATACTTCACCGGGAACATCGAGGACAGCGAGTCCTGGACGAACCGCGTGCCGGGTTGGGACTCGAACGGGTAGACGAAGAGCTCCGGATGCCCGTCCAAGAGCCGCTGGGTCGTATTCCCGCCGTTCTCGTACATCGCGGAGAGCATCAGGAACTGGAGGTCGCTGGTCATCGATCGGTCTCCCACGAAAAAGCGTAAAACAGGTCGCGAATCTTGGTGGCGGAAGCCGCCCTCCCCACCCTGAACGGGAATCCGGTCGTGAACCGGCGCGACACCGGCTCCACCGCGAAGATCTGGTTTCCGCCCGGCCACAGCAGGCTTCCGAGGATCCGCCCGGAGCGCGTATCCACGGCGTGCACGCCGCACACGCTGGAGGAGCGCTCCAGGCCCGGAGCGTAGCGGCGAAAGCGAGGCAGGACCCGGGAGGTCCCCACGAAGGCGACCTCCCCGTGAAACGCCAGCCCCCGCGTCCATCCGGGCATGCGCGCCACGGCCTGGAATCGCCCCTCCTCCACGAATCCCACGTCCCCGTAGCCGCTGTCGTCCAGCCAGACCTGCCCCGCGTGAAACCGGGCCGAATGGGGCCGGGTCAGGCCGAAGGCCACGGGCTCGCGGGTGGCGCCCGAGAACAGCACGCCCCGCCGGTCCACGGGATAGTTGGGATGCCCCGGCCGGCGAGTGGAAATCCGATCGGACGACGCCGTGAAGTACGACGCGCGGAGGTTGCGTCCCGCGGCGATCGAGTTGAGCTGGATGTGGTTTCGGCGCAGCTCCGGACGCCTCCGGACCTCCACACAGCGGGGCCACCACACGGGCCGGACCGGCTCGGCGTCGCGCAGGCGGACGATCGCGTTCTGGCCGACCGAGCAGCCGTGCAGGATCGTGCCGATCATGGCGAGGTCGTGGAGATAGAGGCAGCCGGGAAGGAACCGGGCCCGCGCCGGAAGCAGCGGCCGGCCGTCGATCGGGCGGATGTGCCGGTCGCGGCGGGCGATCAGCCCGGCCGCGGGCGCGAACTCGTAAAGCTGGTTGGGGCTTCGCGTGCTGGCGACGTAAAGGATGTTTCGTTTCACGTCCAGCGCGATGCCCGAGGGGTGCGGCAGGGGCCAGTAGGTGATCGAGGGACCCTCCGGGGGCGCCGCGATCGCGAAGAGCAGATGCTCGTATTCTCGCGAAACGATCAGCACGATCCCCAAACGCGACAGCGTCTCCCACCAGTCGCCCCGCACCGTGTGATGGAGCAGGCGAGGGTCCGTGGAGGCCGCCTGCTTCCAGAGGCTCGCGACCTGCGCGGGATCTCGCCAGGCCAGCTCCGCCCGCGACCCGGGCGCCCCGCGAGGCGCGCGACGGCGTGCCGTCATGCGCGGTCCACGTCCCGAAACGTCCGCCGCAGCCGGTACGCCCCTACGTACATGCGGATGGCGGATCCGATGTTGGTCGTCGAGCGCCCCCCATGGCGGCGGGCCGAGAGGATCGGGACTTCCAGCACCGGGTATCCCTCCCGACGGCACACGACGTGGAACTCCAGGTCGATCAGGTCGTCGTCCCGCGTCAGCGAAAGCAATTTGTCAAACGTCCGCGGGAACACCTTGGGTGTTCCGTTGATGTCCCAGTTGGAGAGGTCGAAGAGGGCGCGGCACTCCAGGTTGTAGGCCAGGGAGCCGAGCCGGCGGACCCAACTGTCCCGAATCTTGCGGTTGGCCTTCACGACGGTGTTGGGATAGGCGAACGCGTAGAACAGGAGCAGCGCCAGATCTTCCGGGCGCGTCCGGGCGCTATTCGTGTAGCACACCAGATCTCCGGCGGCCCCCGAAAATCCGAGCCGGACCGCGCGCCCCCAGCCGCCCTCGGCGCTCTCGAGAACTTTCCTCGCGGGCTTGCCCGTGGCGAGATCCCGGCAGATCGACGCCGAGCGGTCACCGCTGGCATTGACGATCAGCAGCAGCTCGTAAGACTTCCCGATGCGATCCAGCGCGGTTTCGTAACTTTGCACGATTTGCGCGATGTGATCGGCCTGGTTGCGCACCGGCAGGATCACGGAGACCGCCGTGTCGCTCATGCCCTCTTCCGCCCGAGGGCGCGCAGCGCCGTCGCCGCCAGGGCCTCGGCGGAGAGGCCGTGCTGGCGGTGAAGAAACTCCTGGCTCCCCGTCCTGCCATCATCGGACCCCTGCACGCCACACCGGATGACGCGGCAGGACACACCCAGCCCCGCGGCGACCTCGCTGACCAGCGAGCCCAATCCCCCCACGAGGTAGTGCGCCTCGACGGTCAGCGCCACGGGGAAACCGGACAGCGCGCGTGCCAGGTCCGCGTGCGGCGCGGGAGTGAGGCTCGCCACGACGATCACGGTCGCCTGGACCCCGTCCTTCTCCAGCAACTCAGCCGCGCGCACGGCCTCGCCGGCGATGCTGCCCATGGCCAGCAGCAGGACATCCGACCCGTCCCGAACCATCTGGGCTCGCCCCAGCTCGAAGCGACCATCCAGTCCCGGAACGACGCTGCGGTCGTCCTTGCCCAACCGATAGTAGACGGGTCCCGGCTGGTTCCAGGTCTGCAGCAGCGCGGTCCGCGCCTGCTGATGATCCGCGGGGGCGACCAGCGTCAACCCGGGCTGGGTCCGCAGGACGCCGACGTCTTCCAGGCCAAAATGCGTCAGGCCGGCAGAGCCGTATTCGAAGCCCCCGCCCACCCCCGCCACCCGGACGGGCAGCTGGTGGAGGATCGCGCCGTTGCGGAAGAACTCGAAGGGGCGCAGGCTGGCGAAGGTCCCGATGGAGTACGTGAACGGGATGTAACCCGCCTCCGCCAGGCCCGTGGCCATTCCGACCATGTTCTGCTCGGCCACGCCGGCGTTGAAGAAGCGTTCCGGAAACGCGTCGGCGAAGGGTTCGATCGCCATGTAGCCGAGGTCCCCCGTCATCAGGAGGATCTGGGGGTGTTGGCCGGCGAGCTCGGTCAACGTCCGGAAAAACGCCGCCCTCACGTGGCGTCGACCTCGCGCAGGGCCTGGGCGTACTCCTCCGGCCCCATGGGCCAGTAGTGCCATTTGATGCGGTTTTCCATGAACGAGACGCCCTTGCCGAAGGTCGTGCGAGCGATCAGCACGTGCGGCGGCCCCGCGGCCATGTTCAGCGCCGCGAACGTTCGCGTGATCCCGTCGGCGTCATGGCCGTCGAGCTCGTGGACGTCCCAGCCGAAGGCGCCCCAGCGCTCCGACAGCGGCTCCAAATCGAGCACGTCGCGGGTGTACCCCAGGGCCTGTTGCCCGTTGGCGTCCACGATCACGGCCAGCTGCGAGAGGCGGTGATGGGCGGCGAATTGCGCGGCTTCCCACACCGCGCCCTCGTTGCATTCCGCGTCGCTGACGAGCACGACGACGCGGCGATCCGACCGATCCAGCCGGGCGGCCAGCGCGGCTCCGGCTCCCATCGACAGGCCGTGTCCCAGGGAACCGGTCGAAAAATCCACGCCCTGGAGACGATGATCCGGGTGAACCCCGAGCAGCGTCCCGTCCCCGCAGAAGGACTCGAGCTCCTGTGCCGTGAGCCATCCGCGCAGATGGAGAGCCGCGTACAGCGCCAGCGCCGCGTGCCCCTTGGAGAGGATGAATCGGTCGCGATCGGCGTCGGACGGATCCGAGATCCGCAGCTGCCCGCCGTAGAGCGCCGCCAGAATGTCCGCCACCGACAAGGCCGATCCGATGTGTCCCACGTGGGCGCGGTAGGAGCGCTCCAGGATGATGCGTCGTATGCGTCGGGCGTCGAACTCCCCGCCCACTAGCTTCGGAATACCTTTTCCTCCGACCCGTCGATCCAGCGATCGACCAGCTCCACTCCCTGCATGAGCGAGTGGTCCTGATTGCCAATCTCGTACTTCCAGGAGCCGAAGCGCCCGCGGGAGTAGATGTCGAGGGGCTCCAAGTACGCATGGATCGTGTCCAGCGCGGCGTTGCGATCGATCGACGGGATCGGGTACGCGTGGGCCGCGTGGATCAGGAAGATGGACTCGATCAACGGGACGTCCGAGGGCTGGAGGATCCCCTCGGCGAGCAGGCCGTCGATCACAGCCTCGCCGAAGTCGCCGGGCGGAAGAGGCTTGAAGGGAGAGTAGGTGGTCTCCGTCAGGATCGAGAAGTAGCGGCTGGTATCGCCTCCGGGCACGATGCCCGGCGAGTAGTTGGACAGATAGGTCATCCGGTAGAACGGAGTCTTCAGGTTGGGGAAATAGATCCAGTTCTTCTCCGAAGGCGACGGCCGGCGCAGCCCGATACCGACCGAGAAGAGCCGATTGAAGAGCAGGGACTTCGCCGCGGCGCGGACTTTCTCGGGGGCGTGCTTGAGCCGGGCCACGAAGGCCTCCAGAGGCAGGGTCGTCAGCAGCCGGTCGTAGGACCGCTCCGACCCGTCGGTGAACTCGACCACGCGCTTTTCCTCGTCGATGCAGGCCGCGCGCTTGCGCAGACGCACCGTGTCGCCGATGAGCGGAAGGACCGACTTCCAGAGTCCCAGCGTTCCGCCATGGAGCGGGTACCCGAACTTGGCGTTGGGGCCCCAGTCGGTCACCTTGGATGAGAGCGTCGTCTCGATGGCCTTGCGCCAGTCGACCACGGCCACACGCTCGGCGATCCAATAGAAGCCCATCTTGGACAGCGGCGTGGCCCAAACCTTGAAGTTGTAGGGCTCCATGAAGTGCTTGGCGACTCCCGCCCCGAACTTGGCCTGCACCCATTCCGCAAAGTTGCCGAACGGCTTGTCCTTGTCGATCGTCTGCGACTCGATCAAGCCGATGAGGCACTCCCGCGTCGCCTCTTCGGGCAGCGAGGAGAGGTGGTTCTGGAAGGGATACCGGACGTATCGATCTTCGAACTTGATCCAGCTCTCGCGGTCGATCCAGCGCACACCCTCGGGGCCCAGCACCCGCGCTAAGAAATCGTTGAAGTACTTGTATCCCGAAAAGATGATGTGGCCCGAGACGTCCCAGGTCCAGCCCTTGGGATCCGTGAAGCTCGTCGCCAGGCCGCCCACCCGCGGGGCACGCTCGAAGATCTCGAAGCCCTTCTCCCCCCGCTCGACCAACCGGTAGGCCGCACCCAGCCCGGTGGGACCGGCGCCCAGAATCACGATCCCGCCGCTCACTTCGCCCGCCCCTTGGCGACCAGGCGCCGCATCGCTTCGGACTGGCGCATCTCCGCGCGCAGATCGAAGAGATATCGGATGACCCGGGCGATCGTGCCGGCCATCTTGAACGGCCGATGGATCGACTGGCCGGCCTCGCGGGGAAAATGCCGGACGATGACCTCGGCCACGGTCCATCCCGCGATGCGGCAGCGCGCGAAGATCTCGTCGCCGACGAAGTTGATGCGGTGCTTGATCTCGATCCGCCGGGCGACCTCGCTCCGGAACGCGCGGCAGCCCGCGTTGATGTCGTGCAGCGGCGATCCCAGGATCCAGTGCGACAGCACGCGCAGGCCGCGGGAGAGCACCAGGCGCGAGACCGGGTCGTGCCGGACCTTCTTCCAGCAGAAGACGACGTCGGCCCCGCGCTCGATCGCCTCCAGAAACAGCGGCGCGTCGGCCATCGTGTGCTGGCCGTCGCCGTCGACGACCATCACGACTTCGCCGGGCACGTTGCGCAGCGCCGTCTCTGTGGCGACCGCGTAGCCCTTGTTGCCGTCGTGGTGGACGACGGAGACCCTGGAGTCCTTCCGGGCCAGCTCCTCCGCGATCTCGCCGGTCCGATCGCGGCTGCCGTCGTTGACCACGACCACGTGCCACGACAGATTCGGGATCGCCGAGAGCGAGGCGACCGCCTCCGCGACCGTCTTGGCGATCAGCTCTTGCTCGTTGTAGGCGAGGAACCCGACGCCCAGCCGCACTCGGATGTCCTTGGGCGGAGGGTCTTTCCTCCCGCCGACTTCCCGCTCACCGGCCATAGATGATCCACCCCGCAGTCGCCACCCACCCGATCACGATCGCCAACAACCACTTATCGTCGGTCAGAAGGGCCTGAGTCGGGCTTCCCCCGCCGCCGCGGCGGTACACGAGCCGCACGTATCGCGCCAGCCCAAGCACCACGAAGGGCACCGTGGGCGCCAGCGACTGGCCGCCGTAGTGGGCCAGCGTCGAGGCGGCGACGCTGTAGGCGGCGTAGCCGGCCACGGTCGCCAGCGCGGTGACCACGAACAGGTAATCCAACCCTTCCTCGCGGTACGCGGAGAGGGCGGGACGGTGCTCGGCCGAGGATTCGTGCCCGGCGTGCTGGAACTCCCATTGGCGCTTGCCGGCGACCAGGAAGAGCGCGAGCAGATAGGCGCAGCCCATCAGATAGGGGGAAGGCCAAACTTGCGCCAGGGCGGCGCCCGCCAAGGCCCGCAGGGGCATGCCCGCGGCCACGATCAGGGCCTCCAGGAAGGGAATCCTCTTGAGAAACAGCGAGTAGGAAATCATCAGGCCGGCGTAGATCGCGCACCAGCGGCCGAACTCGGGCCGCAACAGAAAGGCGGCGGCCAGCCCCGCCGTCTCCACCAGGATCGCGGCCCAGATCGCCGTCCCGACCGCCAGACGACCCGACGCCAGGGGCCGAAAGCGCTTGACCGGATGCGCGCGATCTCGCTCGCGGTCCATCACGTCGTTGGCGATGTAGATCCCGCTGGTGACCGCGCAGAAGATCACGAAGCCGGCGGCGGCCAGGGCCCAGGCCCGCGGCGTGGACAATGCGGCGCCGAAGAGAAACGGGAGCGGTAGGACCAGGTTCTTGACCCACTGCGCGGGCCGGGCGGCCGAGAAAATCGCGGGGAGCACGCTCGAGGCAGCCACACGCTCCGCCCGCGTCGATTCCCTCGACGATGTCGCTGCCATTTCTCTTATTTTAAAGGATCTACGG
>JBDTXY010000068.1:0-10740 GCA_040005945.1 Acidobacteriota bacterium | reverse complement strand
GACGGCATAGCCACCACCTCGCCCATGAAAGGAGAGGCCGTCGGGGCCCACCGCCGTGGTCGTCACGGACCAGGGAAACGTGGGGCCCGGAGTGATGATCGAAACGCCCATCTGGTGGGATGCCCAGAGCCGCGAGCCGTCGAAGGCGAGCCCGGTGAGCGTGGATCCGAAGCCGCTGGCGGCGACCGTGACTGGCCCGCTCGGTTGAGATGGGTCGATCAGATAGAGGACTCCCGGATCCCCAAGATCCGAGTCGATGGCAAACACGCGGCCCATGGCGACGAGGATCTGCCTCGCGTTGGTGGCGCCGGTCCACGAGTCGAGGAGCTTCCCGTCGCTGCCACGAATGCGCGAAATCGTTCCAAGCAGACTCGAGACCCACACGTCCGCGCCGTCGCAGGCGACCTCGGTTGAGAACCCGGGAACCGAAGTCACGCCGAGCCCCAGATCGTCGTGCGGCGTCGTCGTCCACCACTGCCCGAGCGCGGCGCGACGCGAAGAGCGGGCGAGCGACTGGTTGAGCCCTTTCGAGACGAACACCGCCGCCTGCCCGCGCGTCAGCGGGTCATCCGGCGAGTAGGTCGTCGCGGACGTGCCGGCGGTGATGCCGAGGTAGTAGAGCTCCAGAATGTAAGGACAGAATGCCGGTGTCACGTCGGTGAACGGCCCGCATTGATCCTGAACGATTTTGAAGGCGCCTCCGGCCAGAAGGGCGCACACCAGAACCGGCAGGATCAAGAAGAAGTGACCCCGATGCGAGGGCTTCATGTCTCCTCCCAAGCGGTTGCGGAGGAGTATATGTCCGTCGGTAGGTGGCTAGGCGACTTCCCAGCGGCGGGCGACCCTGCGGGCGACCAGAAAGAATACGAATCCCAGGGCGATCAAGACCAGGACCTGGGGCCACAGGCTCCAAATCGGCTCATCCCTCCAGAAGACCTTCTGGAAGCCGTCCAGCGCCCATGCGTTGATGGTCACGAGTCCGAATTTCTGCATCTTCGGCGACATCAGAAAGCGGGGGAACAGGCTGCCGCCCAACGCGGACATGACCAGGATCGAGAGATTCGAAATCGCCACCAACTGCATGCGCGACCGGGAGACCGAGGCGAGCATCAGACCAAACGTCGAAGAGGCGATCGCGGTGGCAACCGTCATGATGAGAAATCCCGGAATGTGGTTGAAGAGCTCGATGCCGAAGACCAGCGCTCCCCAGGTGAACATGAGCACGAGCTGCACGACTCCGATTCCGGCCAGGTAGAGGAGCTTGCCGAGCAGCAGCTTCGTCATCGAGACGCGCGTGGCCAGGATGCGGTCGAGCGTGCCGCTCTCGGCCTCCTCGATCAATGCGCCGCCGGCCCCGGACGCCGAGAACAGAAGGAACATGACGCCGAGCCCCGCCGCGTAGAAGGTGACCGTCGGGTTCTTCTTCTTCTCGCCGATGACGTCCTTGATCTGGACGGGGACCAGGCCCGCGCCGGCGTTTCCGTCGCTGCCGGCGGGAGCCGCCGATGGAGCGCTGTGGCGCTCGAGCTCGCCGATGTTGGATTCCATCTTCGCTTTTTGCTCGGCCGTCAACCCGCCGCTCCATTTGTCCATCTCGGCCATGCCGCTGCGCGCCAGCGCCGCGGGCATCGCGGTCATCGCGACTTTCTGCACCAGACCGTTCAGGACCTGCGGGGCCACCGGATCGGCGCTGTCGGAGAGAATCAGGATCTTGACGCCGTCGGCGGAGGGGCCGAACGTGATGGCGTGCGCGCCGAAGCCCTTCGGAACGATCAGCGCGACGGGAACGTCCCCCTTCCGGACCGCCTGCTCCGCCCTGTCGCGCGTGTAGAGCGGGCCCGCCGTGTCGGCCTCGTCGCCCGGGCGCAGTCCCACGCTCAGACCCGCCTCCGCCTTGAGCCCGGCCACGAACCGCCGCGAGGCGTCGGACTGGTCCTCGTCCACCACGACGACGCTGACCTGGCGCGTCGTGGATCGTCCGTTGCCGGCAAAGATCCCGGCGAAGATCGAGAAGAACGCGACCGGAAGGACGAAGGCCAGCACGAACGCCGCGCGGTCTCGCCGCAGGTTCATCAATCGATTTTTCGCGACGGCTCCGATCATTCGCGCAGCTCCCGTCCGGTCAGCTGGAGGAAGACCTGCTCGAGCGTGGCGCTCTTCAACGTCAGGTCTTTCACAGCGGCCTTTTCGGCGTGGAAGAGGTCCAGCAGCTGACGGATCTGCAGAGCCGGATCCTCGACGGACACCTGGACTCGCATGCCGTCGACCACCGCGCCCGCGCGCGCCAGCTTCTCCTGGAGGCTCGCGGAGATGGGCGCGGCCGCGAGGATCATCAGCGCCTGGCGCGTGCCCAGCGTCGAGCGCACGAGCTCCTCTTTGGTTCCCAGCGCGATGATCTTGCCGGCGTCGATGATGGCGATGCGGTCGCAGAGCCGCTCGGCCTCTTCCATGTAGTGCGTGGTGTAGAGCAGCGAGACGCCGTTTCCCTTGAGCTCGGCGATCATGGCGTAGATCCGCTCGCGCGACTGCGGATCGACGCCGACCGTGGGCTCATCCAGGAGCAACACGCGCGGCTCGTGAATCGTCCCGGCGGCGATGTTGAGGCGCCGCTTCATCCCGCCGGAGAGGCTGTCCGTCCGGTCGTCCGCGCGATCGGAGAGCCCGATCCACTCCAGGCTCTTGCGGATCCCCGACTCGAGCGTGGCCCCGGAGAGACCCTGGTAGCGCCCGAAGGTCCACAGATTCTCCCGCGGGGACAGCAAGGCGTACAACGCGGTCTCCTGCGGCACCCAGCCGCGGATGGACCGCGCGGCATCCTCGTCCGGCGCCATCCCCATGATCGTCAAGCTGCCCGCATCCGGCACCACCCGGCCCGCGACGCTGCGCACGAGCGTGGTCTTTCCGGCGCCGTTGGGTCCGAGGAGGCCCAGAATCTCACCGGGTGCCAGGTCCAGGCTCACACCATCCAACGCCCGGCGGCCGCCAAAGCTCTTGGTGAGATCCCGAATCGCGAGGGGAAGAGTCCCAGCGGACATGTTTCTGCCGGCGCATCCTCTCCCGAGAGCCCGCCGAAAGTCCAGCCGGGCCGTTGGCGGATGGGTTATTCTGCGCCGTTTCCCCGAATGCACAGATGAGCTCGTTGAATTTCGTCCTCCTGGTCCTGGCGGGAAGCCTGGGAATGCTCCTCTCGTTTTCGCAGGCCCGCTCGCGCGCGGTCTTCGCCGAGGACGGCTTCGCCGAGCCCGGCCGCCGGGCCATCGCCATGTGCCTTCTGGGGGCCGTCCTGCTCTTGACCGTCGCGATTCCGTTCGCGGGCGGCATCGGCGGCCCGCCGCCGGAGACCGGCAGACTCTCGCTCGTGTCGGTCTTCGCCGTGCACGGGGTCCTGGTCTTCTTTCTGGCCTGCTACTACGCGCTCTCGGGCCGGCGGTCGATCCTCGAGTTCTTGAAGCTTCGGAGCGACCGGCCTGTCCATGATCTCTCGCGGGGCGTGGTCATCGGAGCGGCCGGCTGGATCCTGACGATCCTGACGGCGATGCTGCTGCTCCTCGTCTGGTACGTGGTGTCGCGGAAATTCCGGGCCGAGACCGGGGGCGGGTCCATCTCTCCGATCATCGTGTGGCTCGTGTCGCGGCCCCTGTGGCTGAAGCTATCGATCGTCGTCTCGGCCATGGTGGTGGAGGAGCTCTTCTTCCGCTCGTTCCTGCAGACGCGCGTGGGCCCGGTGGCGGCGACGCTGATGTTCACCGCTGCTCACGGCGCCTATGGGCAACCCCTCCTCCTCGTCGGCATCCTGGTCATCTCGACGGTGCTCTCGGTCGCGTTCGCGCGATATCGCAACGTGCTCCCGTGCATCGCCGCGCATGGCGTCTTCGACTCGATCCAGATGTTCGCCATCATTCCCTGGTATCTGCGCCACCTGCACGGCGGCTGACACGGCCTCCGGACCGGTGTTTCGCACGCACTGGTAAAATCGGCCATGAGATCGATGCGGGTCCTCGCCCGTCACGGCCGCTGGCCTCGACGGGCGGTCCTCGTGTTGCTGGCGCTCGCGGCCGCCCTTCCCGCCGGCGCGCTCGACCCGTCCAAGGCCATCACGCAGTACGCCCACCAGGTCTGGAAGACGGACAACGGCCTGCCTCAAAACTCCATCCAGGCGATCCTCCAGACGAACGACGGCTACATCTGGCTGGGGACCGAGCGCGGTCTGGTCCGATTCGATGGCGTCCAATTCACGGTGTTCGACAAGGGCAATTCCAGCGGGATGCTGAACAGCAACACGCAAGCCCTCTTCCAGGACAAGTCGGGCCGGCTCTGGGTGGGAACCTGGGGCGGCCTCCACCTGTTCAAGGACGGGCGCTTCACGGCCTACACGTCCAAGGAAGGGCTCGGCAGCAACCGCGTGCTCTCGATTTGCGAGGACCATGAGGGCGCCATCTGGATCGGAACGGGCGGGGGAGGCATCAGCCGGATGAAGGATGGGCGGCTGACCACCTATACGACGCGCGACGGACTATCCAACGATCACATCTGGCAGATTGCGGAAGACCGCGAGGGCAATCTGTGGGTCGGAACCGATGGAGGAGGGTTGAACCGCTTCCGGAACGGAAAGTTCACGGTGTTCACCCACAAGGACGGGGTTCCGGGGGACATCGTCCAGAGCGTCTTCGTCGACAGCCGCAACAATCTATGGATCGGCACGGATGGAGGCGGCCTCGGCCGCTACCGCGCCGGCCGGTTCACCACGTTCCGGGTCCGGGATGGATTGGCCAGCGACACGGTCGAGTCTGTCCAGGAGGATCGGGACGGGAACATCTGGATCGGCACGCAGGCGGGTCTGTCGCGGTTAACCGACGGCGTCTTCACAAAGTTCACGCCCGCGGAAGGGCTGTCCGACGACACCGTGAGCTCCATCTGCGAAGACCGCGAGGGAAGCCTGTGGATCGGCACGGTCACCGGAGGCCTCAACCGGCTCGAGGACGGAAAGTTCACGGCCTACACGGTCAAGGAGGGTCTCTCGAACGACCGGGTGCGTACGATCTACGAAGACCGAAACGGCGCCGTCTGGCTCGGAACCCGAGGCGGGGGGCTCACGCGCTTCCTGCACGGGTCCTTCTCGACGTTTTCGTCCAAGAACGGGCTCTCCGGAGACTTCGTGCGGTCCATCTCCGAGGATGGGGAGGGTCGGCTTTGGGTCGGGACGTGGGGCGACGGCCTGAGCCGCATGCAGGGAAACCGATTTCAAGCGTTCCACGAAAAGGACGGATTGCCCAGCGAGATCATCCGGTGCATGTATCGGGACCGCGAGGGCACGCTGTGGGTGGGGACCGACGCCGGAGGCGTGGTGGCCGTGCGCGACGGCAAGTTTCAGGTGTACGGAACCCGGGACGGCCTCTCCTCGGGCACGGTTCTCGCGATCCTCGAAGACCGGGAAGGGAGCCTGTGGTTCGGAACCGAAGGCGGCGGCCTCGACCGCCTTTCGCACGGCAACTTCACGGTTTACACCCAGCGCCAGGGCCTGTCGGACGACACCGTCCTCGCGCTCTACGAGGACGCCGACGGCTGCATCTGGATCGGCACCGACGGGGGAGGGCTCAATCGCTTCAAGGAGGGAAAGTTCGCGCGGTTCACGACCAAGCAAGGCCTGTTCGACGACGCGCAGTACGCGATCCTGGAGGACGGCCGTGGCAATCTCTGGATCAGCTGCAGCCGGGGGATTTTTCGGGTGCGCCGCCAGGACCTCGAAGACGTCGCGGAGGGACGGGCCACCGGCATCCGCTCGGTCTCCTTCGGTCGCGCCGACGGGATGCGCTCATCGGAATGCAGCGGGTTCACGCAGCCGGCCGGGTGGAAGACGCACGACGGCCGTCTCTGGTTCCCGACGATCGAGGGAGCGGTCGTCATCGACCCGGACCACATCGAGACGAACATGATTCCGCCCCCGGTGGTCATCGAGCGCGCGACGGCCGATCGCCGCGAGCTGCCCCGAAAGCCGGGGCTCGAGCTTGCGCTGGACCGCGGCGACCTGGAGTTTCACTACGCGGCGCTCTCCTTCGTCGATCCCGATCGCGTTCAGTTTCGCTACAAGCTGGAAGGCTTCGATCCGGATTGGGTCGACGCGGGAACCCGTCGCGTGGCCTTCTACACGAACATCCCGCCGGGCCGCTACGTCTTCCGGGTGCGCGCCTGCAACAACGACGGGATTTGGAACGACGAGGGCGACACGCTGCGTTTCTCGCTGCGGCCCCGGTTCCAGCAAACGATCTGGTTCTACGGGTTGTGCGCCCTGGGCCTGGTGCTGCTGGGCTTCGCGATCGCCCGGGTGCGCGTGGCGCGGGCGAAGGCCCGTGAGCGCGAGCTCGAACACCAGGTCGCCGAGCGGACGGTGCAGCTCGAGGAGGCCAACACGAAGCTGCAGCAGCTCTCGGAGCTGGACCCTCTGACCGACATCGCGAACCGGCGGCGATTCGAGGAGACCTTGACCCGAGAATGGCGCCGGGGTACGCGCGACTCGCTGCCACTTTCGCTGATCATGATCGACATCGACTACTTCAAGGACTTCAACGACGCCTACGGCCATCAGCAGGGGGACGAATGCCTCCGGAAGGTGGCCGGCGAGATTCGGGACGCGATCTCGCGTCCGGGCGACCTGGTGGCGCGCTACGGCGGCGAAGAATTCGCGGCGATCTTGCCGTCCACGCCGTCCCGCGGCGCGATCGCGGTGGCCCAACTGCTGAGGCAGCGGGTCGAGAAGATGGCGATCCCGCACGAAAAATCGCCGGTCGGCTTCGTCGCCATCAGCCTGGGCGTGGCCACGATGACGCCCGGCGAAGCGTTTGCCCCCGAGACCCTCCTGGCCGCGGCCGACAGCGCGCTCTACTGCGCCAAACGCGCCGGGCGAAACCGGGTCGAAACCGCCAACATGCCGATCGTCACCGAGTGACGCGCCCCGGCCGCGCCTAGTCCTTCCACCCCGGCAGCTCGGGCGCCTTCGCGAGGCCCGACCAGATCAGGACGTCATTTCCCGCCAGCCGGACCGTTTCGGGAGAGCGGACCGGGCGCTTGCCGCGGGCCTTGCGCAGCGCCGTCTCGAATCGCGCCGCGGAGGAGGCGCCGTCGAAGCGAATACGCCACACGTAGCCCATCCCGCCTCCGGCCGAGAAGAACGCGATCCGATCGCCCCGCCATCCCGCCGCCGCCGCGCCGGCTTCCGCTTCGGGGAGCGCGCGCTGGAGCAGAAACCGCATGGTCCATTCTCCGAGCGTGTCCTCGTAGAGCAGGCGTTGCTGGGGAGACAGCGCCGCGGCGTGGGAGGGGAAGAGCCCCTGAGCCGGAGGCGGTAGGGGACCGCCGTGCAGGATCTCCGCGCTGGATTCCGGCGGCGTCCTCCAGAGCTTGTCGACCTCCGCCCAGCCGCCCCGCTTGACGGCGGCCCGGACGTAGGCCATCCCCTCGACGTACGGAAAGAAGAGCTGGTCGACGAAGTAGGCCGGGATTTCCTTGGGCACGTTGGCGCGCTCGAAAGCGCCCGCGGACAGCAGCGGCGCCATTTGTTCTTCGGCCTCATCGCCAGCGCCCGGGATCTCCTGAAGCGCCACCCGGATCATCACCAGCGTGGCCTCGCCTTCCAGAAGGCACTGGAGGGCCAGGGCCCGGTCGCTCTGGTCCTTGAGCTGCCGGACGCGCTCGTCCAACCGGAGGGTCTCGTCCTGCAGCGCATGCGTGAGCTCGTGCGAAAAGATGAGTCCCTGGGCCATCCCTTGGGCGGCTTCGCCTTCCCCTTCCAGGGCCTCGGAGCCCCGGACCACGAAGAATCGGTGCGGCTGCGGATCGTAGAACGCGATCACCTGCGACGAGTAGAAATCGACCAGCGCGTCCAGCAGCCCGGGCGCCTCGTCGATCAGGCCCAGGCTCGCGAGCGACCGGAAGTACTCCTCGGGCGGCACCGGCAGCTCCTCCGCCAGCTTGGAGCGCAGGACCTTCCGCAGCTCGGCCTTGTCCATCTCGGAGGCGGGAACGGCTCGGCCGAACTTGCGGCCCCGCACCTCTTCGACGCGCCGGGAAAACTCCGCGACGCGGTCGGGCAGCAGGTCCGTGAAGCCCAGTGCCAGGACCGCGAAAAGGGCGATCCCACCCGCGTGAATCCAACGTTTTGTGCGCACATCCGAGGGTAACATGCCGGCAATCTCACCTTCCTTTCCGGCGCTTCTTTGGACTAAGATCCGCCGGACTCCAGAAGTCCGTGAATGAGCGTATTGCGACCCTCCGACAAAGCCGGCCCGATCCGGATGTCTCTTTCTAGCCGCTTCGAGAACATCGAGATGGCGCAACATCTCTGCTCGCAGCTCCTGGAGGGCCGGGACGTGCCGGAGGAAACGCGCCACTGGATCCTCATGGCCCTGCGCGAGGGGCTCGCCAACGCGATCAAGCACGGCAACCAGCAGGACATCTCCAAACACGTCCATCTGGAGATGGACATCGTGGCGGACACGCTGGCGATCCAGATTCGCGACGAGGGGTCGGGCTTCGATCCGGCGGCCGTCGGGGATCCGTTGTCGCCGGAGAATCGGCTGAAGACTTCGGGGCGCGGCATTTTTTACATGAGAACGTTCATGGACGACGTGCGCTTCGAGCCCCATCCCGGCGGAGGAACGCAGATCACTTTGAAGAAGAATTTGGGCGCGATTAAAGAGAAGGAGGGAGATCCAGCATGAAAACAAACGTGCGCGATGTCGGCGGGGTGCAGGTCGTCGAGTTGAAGGGCAAGATCACGATCGGATCGGGAGACGTGCAGCTTCGCGAGACGATCAACAAGCTCGTCGATTCGGGAAAGAAGCACATTCTCGTCGATATGAACGAAGTGACGACGATCGACTCCTCCGGGATCGGCGAGCTCGTCGGTTGCTACACTTCGGTGACGAACAAGGGAGGAAAGCTCAAGCTGCTCCACCTTCCGCCCAAGATCAACGACGTGCTGACCGTCACCCAGCTCATCACCGTCTTCGACGTCTACGAATCGGAGTCGGAGGCGCTGGCGAGCTTCCGCGGCTAGGCTTCCGGTGAAGGCGCGCGCCGAGGGGGGCGGCGCCTTCGATCGTTTCGCGGCGGCGTCCCGCCCGTCCTTGGAGGAGGCGCTGGCGCGAGGTTTGCCGCCGCCGGTCGGCCGCGCGGCGCACCTGACGCTGGCGATCCGGGACGCGGTCCTCTCGCCCGGCAAGCGTCTGCGCCCCTTGGCCGCCTTGGCCGCCGGCGAGCTCGTCGGCGCTCCCCGGGAAAGCGCGATGACCGTGGCGGTGGCCGTCGAGTTCGCGCACGCCGCGTCCCTGGTACTGGACGACCTGCCGTCGATGGACGATGCCCGCAGCCGGCGAGGCCGTCCGGCGCTCCACGTCGTCCACGGCGTTGCCACGTCGGAGCTGGCCGCGGTGGCGCTGCTCGCCCGCGCCTTCGAGCTCGTCGCGAGCGCTCCGGGAATCTCGGGGGCGGCGCGCGCGCGGATCCTGGGAGAGCTCGCCGGCGCCGTGGGCGCTTCGGGCTGCTGCGCCGGCCAGGCGGCCGATCTCACGGCCCAGCCGACGTCCACGGGCTTGGACGATCTCGAGGCGATTCACGCGCAGAAAACCGGCGCGCTGTTCGTGGCCGCGGTGCGCGGCGGCGCGCTGGCCGGATCCGGAGCGGAGAGGATTCTGTCGGCGCTGACGCTCTACGCCAGGAATCTGGGCCTCGCATTCCAGATCACCGACGATCTGCTGGATTGGGAGGGAGACCCGAAGACGATGGGTAAGGACGTCCGCCGCGACGCCCATCGCGCGAACTTCGCCACGATCCTGGGTCCCGAGACTTCGCACCGGCTCGTCGAGGAGCTGCTCCAGGCCGCGTCGGCGGCTCTGGCTCCGCTGCGCGCGCGCGCCGCGGTCCTGGCGGCGCTGGCGCGCGTCGTCCGGGATCGCCGCTCGTGACGCGGCGTCCGAGCCTGGACGAGGCGCGCTCGCGCCTGCGAGAGCTGGGCTACCTCGATGCGGAGGTCGATCGCTTTCTCTTTCGTCCGGTCTTCGAGGGGCGCGGGGGCGCGTGGTTGCCGGCGATCATGATCGCGGCCTTCGCCGCGGCGCTGGCGGCGGTGGCGGCCGTGGTGGCGTCGGCGCCGGCGTTCGATTCGGTGCGGGCGGCCGTGGTCCTCTTCCTCCACGTCTTCGCCGCGGACCTGGTTCCGGCGGGTTTGCTCGCGCTGGCTCTGGGTTGGCTGGCCGACCGCTCTCACGCGCCGGGCATGGCGGCCACGGCGGCCGGACTCGCCGCGGCGGCCGGCCTGTTCGCGCTCTGGATCCTGGGCACCTATGGTCTGGCGCGCGAGATCTCGGCGCGCTCCCTCCTGTGGGCGATTCCGGTCTCGATCGCGGCATTCTTCCTGGCCGCAGCGGTGCGGTTGGCTTTTCTCGCGCGCGCCTTCGCGCGCTCCGGGACTCTGCCCGCTCGCGCGACGCGGAGGCTCTTCGTGGCCGCCGCCGCGCTCGCGCTCTCGACCGCGGTCCTCCTGTTTTCCTCTCGCCGCGAGGCGCCTCTCGTTCCGGCGCCGCAGCCCTCGCCGCGCGCGACGCCGATCGTGACCCTCGCCGTGGACGGCCTGGATCTGGACGGCTCCGGAAAGCCCCCGGGGATCGCGGAGCTGCTGTCGCGAGGCGCGACCGGCTGGTGGCCCGCCGCGCGACTCTCACCGCCCGAGCTCTGGACGGATCTGGC
>JBDTXY010000067.1:0-10852 GCA_040005945.1 Acidobacteriota bacterium | reverse complement strand
GCATGGCTCGACTGGTCGCGGGCGCCGCGTCTATCGGAGGACGGCGGAACGATGGCCTTCACCGAGGAAGCCGAAGGCGGAGGCATCGGGTATTCGGTCTACCTGCGCAAGACCGACGGCTCGCCGGCCGTCCGGCTCGGTGAGGGAGAAGGCCTTGCGCTGTCTCCCGACGGCAAGTGGGTTCTCGCCGCCCTCGTGCGGTTGGATCCGTCCCCGCTGATTCTCCTTCCGACCGGGGCGGGAGAGCCCAAGCCTCTGCCCAAGGATTCCATCAACCACGACTCCGCACCTGCCGCATTCTTTCCCGACGGGCGCCGGATCGTCTTCGTCGGGCACGAGCAGGGGCACGGCCGGCGCACATGGGTCCAGGATCTCGACGGTGGCAAGGCGAGCCCGATCACGCCCGAGGGCGTCGTGGGAACGGTCGTGTCGCCGGACGGCCGTCTCGTCGCCGCCCGCGGCCCGGATCAGAGGGTGGCTCTGTACCCGGTCGACGGCGGCCCGCCGCAGCCCGTCGGAGGGTTCGAGCCGAACGATGTACTGCTGCGCTGGTCCTCCGATCGGAGGTTCCTCTATGCGAGTTCGGGTAACCGCCGGACACTGAAAGCGCTGGTCTATCGCATCGTAGTCACGAGCGGCCGGCGCGAACTCTGGAAGGAGTTTTCGCTTCCCGATCCGACCGGCATCAGTGGGATCAGCTGCAGCGCGATCACGCCGGACGGGAAGACCTTGGTCTTCACGTACGGCCAACAGTTCTCGGATCTCTACATCGTGGACGGGCTGAGGTAGCCGAGGCCGGGCGCTGCCCCCTCACCCCGCCCCGAAAACGCCGCGTTCGCGCAGCGTTCCCTACTTCCGAGGATGTACCTCCGGTGGTCGGGCCCCGTCGGGAGAGGGGGAAGGGGCTCCTACCCAGGAGGCCAGGCCATGGGGCGGCCACCGAGCAAGTGAAAGTGGAGGTGGAAGACGGACTGCCCGGCGCCTTCGCCGTTGTTGGCCACCAGGCGATAGTGCTCCAGCCCCAGGTCTTTCGCGATTGCCGCGGCTCGCGCGATCACCTCGCCCAGCAGCTCGCGATCCGCCTCGCCCACGTCGGCGAGCTTGGCGATGTGCTTGCGGGGAATGACGAGGATGTGCGTGGGCGCCTTCGGAGCGACGTCGTGAAACGCGTAGACGCGCTCGTCGGAATACGCCTCCCGGGAAGGAATCTGGCCCGAAGCGATCTTGCAGAACAGACAGTCGGTCACGGGACCCTCCGGACGCGCGCTCCGATCGCGGTCAGCTTCTGCTCCATCTTCTCGTAACCGCGGTCGAGATGGTAGACGCGTTCGATCGTCGTCTCGCCCTCGGCGGTCAACGCGGCGATCGCCAGCGCCGCCGAGGCGCGCAGATCGCTAGCCATCACGCGGGCGCCGGTCAAGCGCGACGGGCCCTCGACGACGGCCCAGCGTCCCTCCAGCCGGATGCGCGCGCCCATGCGGACGAGCTCGGCGACGTGCTGAAACCGATTTTCGAAGATCGTCTCGGTAATCGTCGCCACGCCGTCCAGCCCCGCGGCCAGGGCCATCCACTGCGCCTGCAGATCGGTCGGGAACCCGGGGTAGGGAGCCGTGGCCACGTCGTGCGAAGGGAGCACGCCGGCGGCGCGGACGCGCAGGGTTCCGGGGGAGGTCTCCAGGGACGCTCCCGTCGCCGACAGCCGGGTGGTCAACGCGGTCAGGTGCTCGGGAGCGCAGTTCCGAATCGTCACGTCCCCGCGGGTCGCCGCGGCGGCCAGCGCGTACGTCCCGGCCTCGATGCGGTCCGGAATGATCGGGTGCGAAACGCCGTGGAGCTGCTCGACGCCTTCGATCACGATCGTGTCGGTGCCGGCGCCGGTGATCCTCGCCCCCATGCCGTTCAACATGAGCGCGAGATCGGTGACCTCCGGCTCGCGCGCGGCATTGAAGAGCCGCGTCGTGCCCTCCGCCAGCGTCGCCGCGAGCATGACGTTCTCGGTCCCCGTGACCGTGACCGTGTCGAAGTCGATTTGCGCGCCCCGGAGCCGCGACGCCTTGGCCTCGACGTAACCGTGGTCCAGCCGGACCTCCGCGCCGAGCTTCTCGAACGCGGCCAAATGCAGGTTGATCGGCCGCACGCCGATCGCGCACCCGCCGGGCAGGGACACCCGGACCGAGCCGCTGCGCGCGAGCAGGGGGCCCAGGACCAGCACCGAGGCCCGCATGGTCTTGACCAGGTCGTACGGCGCGTCCGCCGAACCGATCTCGCGGGTCTCGATGACCGCGTTCGCGCCGTCCGCCTCGACGCGGGCCCCGACATGCTGGAGGAGCTTGCGCAACGTGCGGATGTCGGCGACGTTGGGGAGGTTAGTCAGCCGCACCGGCTCCGCGGTCAGCAGCGACGCCGCCAGGCAGGGCAGCGCCGCGTTCTTGGCGCCGGAGATGGCGACCTCGCCCTCCAGCCGGACCGGTCCCTGGATTACGAACTTGTCCATGGCCGCTTGTTTCTCTGGACTCTCTGTGCTGCCGACTCCAGCCGCGCGAGGCAGATGCGCGGGATCCCTTCCAGGTCTGGCTCGATGCGGAGGAACCTCCAGACGGGCCGAGTCAGAATCTCGGACCGGACCGCTTCGGCCTGGCCGAATCCGATCTCGAAGACCAGAAGGCCGCCCGGCTCCAGGACGGACGGCACGCCGGCCAGCAGCTGACGGATGGCCGTCAGCCCGTCGCTGCCCGCGAACAGCGCGCGCCGCGGGTCGTGGTCCCGCACGGTCGGCGGGAGGTGCGCTGCCTCGCCCAGGGCCAGATACGGGGGATTGGAGAGGACCAGATCGAACCGCGCCCCCGCCAGCGCCGAGAGCCAGTCCGAGGCGACCAGGCTCAGCCGCGGGAGGACGCCGTGCCGCAGCGCGTTCTCGCGCGCGAGCGCGAGTGCGTCGACCGAGATGTCCAGGGCGACCGCGCTCGCCCGCTCGCGTTCCAGGAGAAACGTCACGGCGATGATGCCGCTGCCCGTCCCGGCATCGAGCACTCGCTCCGCCTGCGGCGCATCCCGAAGCGCCTGCTCGAGCAGGATCTCGGTCTCCGGACGCGGCACGAGGGCCCGGCCATCCACGCGGAAGGAGCGGCCGTAGAAGTCCCACTCACCGATCAAGTGCTGGACCGGGACCCCCGTGAGGCGCTTTTCCCACATGTGCTCGAACCGCGCGGCGACGACCGGATCCAACGCCATGCGAGGATCCAGGGCCAGGGGAGACAGGCCGCCCAGAGAGTGGGCCAGCAAGAGCCGCGCGTCCCAGGAGCTCGCATCCGCGGCCGCCGCGGCGGCTTTCGAGGCGGCCGTCTCGAGGAGCTCCTTGATGGTCACGGCGGGAGGAAGTTATCAGTTATCAGTTTCGGAGAACCTCACAGAACTGAAAACTGAGAACTGAGAACTGACAACTCGCCCTCACGCCTTCGCCAGCTCCTCCCGGAGCCGCTCGGTCTGGAAATGCGCCGTGATGGGCTCGACCAACTCATCCAGGTTTCCGTCCAGCACGTCCTGCAGGCGGTGCGTCGTGAAGCCGATGCGGTGGTCGGTGATGCGGGACTGCGGAAAGTTGTATGTCCGGATCTTTTCGGAGCGGTCGCCGGAGCCCACCATCTTCTTGCGCTCGGCCGCGATGGCCCCATCCTGTCGGGCCTGCTCGATGTCGAGCAGGCGCGCGCGCAGGACGCGCATGGCCTTGGCCTTGTTCTTGATCTGGCTGCGCTCGTCCTGGCACTGCACCACCAGGCCGGTGGGCAGATGCGTGAGCCGGACGGCCGAGTACGTCGTGTTGACGCCTTGGCCGCCGGGGCCGGAGGCGCAGAACCGGTCGACGCGGATGTCCTTGTCCTCGACCTTGATGTCTACCTCCTCGGCCTCCGGAAGCACGGCCACCGTGGCGGCCGAGGTGTGAATACGTCCGGAGGACTCGGTCGCCGGGACCCGTTGGACTCGATGGACGCCCCCCTCGAACTTGAGGCGCGAGAACGCTCCCTCGCCCTCGATCAGGGCCGTGATCGCCTTGATCCCCCCGATCCCGGTGTCGTCGCGGTCCACGATCTCGACCTTCCAGCGCCGGCGCTCGGCGTAGCGCTGGTACATCCGGAACAGCTCCGCGCCGAAGAGCGCGGCCTCGTCTCCGCCCGTGCCGGCGCGAATCTCCAGGAACACGTTGCGGGAGTCGTTGGGGTCCTTGGGCAGCAGGAGGACCTTGATCTGCTCGTCGATGCCGGCCAGGCGCTCGGTCAGCGTGGCGCGCTCGGCGGCGGCCATCTGGTACAGCTCCTCCCCGGGCGACAGCGCCTCCACCAGCTCCCGGGCGCCTTCCAGCTCCTTCTGCACCTGCCGCGACTCCTCCATCTTTTCGATGATCGGGAGGAAGTCGGTCAGCGTCTTCTGGGCTTCGCGCACGGCGCGGTGGTCCTGCACGAATTGCGGGTCTTCCAGGCGAGCCTTGACCTCGTCGTATTTCCGGCGGATTTCTTCCAGTTTCTCGAACATGTCAGCTCTCAGCCGTCAGCCTTCGCTGTCAGCCAAACGGACGTTAAGGAGTGCCGCTAGAGGGCGGCCGAGGGAAAGGCGGGGGAGGGTGTGGGGCGCATGCCCCTAGGCGGACGCCTTTTTCTCGTAGCGCTTGCGGAAGCGCTCCACGCGGCCGGCGGAGTCGACCAGCTTCTGCTTGCCCGTGAAGAATGGGTGGCACTTGCTGCAGATCTCGATCCGCAGCTCCTTCTTGGTGGATCGGGTGGTCCAGGTCTCGCCGCAGGCGCAGTGGACCAGGACCTCGTGCAGCGCGGGCTGGATGTTGGGCTTCATGGGACGCGGCATTCTACGGATCCGCGGCCTTTCGCGCAACCCCCCCGCACCGGATCCGTTTCTCGGGGCTTGTGGCGGCGGGCGCGTTAGAATCCCGAAGTCTAAGACGACCCGTGTTTTACCTCTACGTCACAGCCCCGGGAATGGCCGCGCGAAAGCTCTCGCTGGACCGGCCCGTGACTACCGTGGGCCGGTCCTCGATGAACGATCTGCCGGTCTCCGACAAGATGCTGTCCCGCCAGCACGCGCGCATCGTCCGCGACAACGACGGGGCGCTGACGGTCGAGGATCTGGGCTCGCGCAACGGGACGTACTTGAACGGCGAACGCCTGACGACCGTTCAGGCGCTCAAGCCCGGCGACCGCATCACGCTCGGGGGCGTCACCCTGAAGCTCGAGTCCGAGTCGACGACCCGCGTCCGGATCGAAGGGGGCGGGGAAGATCCGCTGGACAACACGATCTTGAAGGCCTCCGCCGAGCTGCTCCGCGCGCAGGCCACGGAGACGGATCCGCGGCTGCCGGCCGAGCAGTTGGCCAAGTTGATCGAATCGCTGCGCGTCGTCAACGAGCTGACAATCGAGCTGCTGCGCGACATCTCCGTGGACGAGCTGCTGCGCTTCCTGATGGACAAGGTGTTCGAGACCCTGAAGCCCGACCGCGGGCTGGTGCTCCTGCGCTCGCGGGCCACCGGAGAGCTGGCGCCCGCCGTCGTGCGCGTGGCCGAGGGAATCTCCGCCGAGGACATCCGCCTGTCCAAGACGCTGGTGGCCGCGGTCGTCGAGAAGCGCAACGGCCTCCTGCTCATGGACACCTCGACCGGCTCGGGCGTCTCGCTGGCCGACTCCATCCGTCTGTCGGGAATCAAGTCGGTCCTCGCGGCGCCGCTGGAGAACGAAGGCGAGGTCGTGGGCCTCATCTACATCGACTGCCGCGTCGGGCACCGCTCCTTCGAGGAGGCCGACCTTCGGCTGCTGACCTCACTGGCCAACGTCGCCGCCGCGAAGATCCAGAACGCGCGCCTGATGGAGGAGAACGCCGAGAAGCGGCAGATGGACCGCGAGTTCGCTCTGGCGCGCGAGATCCAGCAGCGGCTCCTTCCCGAAGAGCCGCCGCCGTTGCCGGGCTATGAGCTCCACGGGTCCAACGTGGCCTCGCGCCAGGTGTCCGGGGATTACTTCGACTTCCGTCCCCGCAGCGACGGGAAGATCTACGCGACGATCGCGGACGTCTGCGGCAAGGGCGTGGGGCCCGCGCTGCTGATGGCCTCGCTCCAGGCGTCGTTCCACGCGTGGGCGGACGAGGGAGTTCCGGTGGCCGAGATGACGGGACGGCTCTCCGAGGCGATCTCCCGGCGCACGGGGCCCGACCGCTTCATCACGTTCTTCCTGCTGCTCCTGGACCCGGCGACGGGCGAAGTCGAGTACACCAACGCGGGCCACAATCCCGGGCTGCTCCTCCACGTCGACGGCACGCTCGAAGAGCTGGGCTCGCATGGGCTGCCTCTGGCGCTCTTTCCGGGCAAGCCCTACGGCTCCTCGCGCCTGACGTTGGCCGGGGGCGAGCTCTTGTGCCTCTACACGGACGGCGTGACCGAGGCCAATGATCCGGAGGGCAACGAGTACGGGATGCCCCGCTTGAAGGAGCTCCTGACGAGCCAGGTGCGCCAGTCGCCTCCCGACATCGAGGGCGCGCTGGCCCGCTCGCTGGAGGAGCACGTCAAGGGGGAGCCCTTCGCGGACGACCGGACGCTGGTGATGGTGCGCCGGCTGCCCTAACCGACCGCTAGTCCCGGATCTCCAGCCTCTTGATGATCTCGTGCAGCGTCGTGGGCTTGATCTTGAGCAGCTCCGCGGCCCGCTTCTGTACGCCGCCGGTGCGGCGCAGGGCCGTGCGGATCAGGCGCCGTTCGTACTCCTCAACCAACTGCTTGTAGGTCGCGCCGTTCTCGGGCAGCCGGACCGGCAGCTCGCCCTTCTCCGGCTGGAGGACCGTCTCGGGCAGCAGGTCCAGTCCGATCTTGCCGCCGGAAGGGCAGAGCACCACGGCGCGCTCGATGGCGTTCTCGAGCTCCCGGACGTTGCCCGGCCAGTCGTGGTCCAGCAGGGCCCGATAGGCGTCGGGCTCGATGCCCGCGATCGGCTTGGAATTCTCGGACGCGTAGAGACGCATGAAGTGCTCGGCCAGCAGGGGGATGTCTTCGCTGCGCTCGCGCAGCGGCGGAATCGAGACCGTGATCACGCAGAGACGATAGTAGAGGTCGTCGCGGAATCGACCCTCCGCCACCATCTTCTTCAGATCGACGTTGGTCGCGGCGATGATGCGCGTGTCGACTTTCTGCGTGTCGACGCTCCCGACCCGCATGAACTCCTTCTCCTGGATGACGCGCAGGAGCTTGGCCTGGGTCTCGAGGCTGATCGTGCCGATCTCATCGAAGAAGATTGAGCCGCCGTCGGCCACCTCGAAGAGGCCCTTCTTGTTGGCGACGGCTCCCGTGAACGCGCCCCGCACGTGCCCGAACAGGTTGGACTCGAGCAGGTCGGCGGGCATCGAGCCCGAGTTGACCGTGACGAACGGCATGTGGGACCGCGGGGAGTGGGTATGGATCGCTCGCGCGACCAGCTCCTTGCCGGTCCCGCTCTCGCCTTCGACCAGGATCGTGGAGCGCGAAGGGCCCGCCAGCCGGACGAGCTCGAAGACCTTGCGCATCCCGTTGGACTTTCCGACGATGCGGCCCAGGCCGTACCGCTGCGACAGCTCCTCCCGGAGGCGCCGGTTCTCTTCCGTGAGGCGGCGGGCCTCGGATCCCTTGCGGAGGGTCAGTAGCACTTCCTCGTTCTGGAAGGGCTTGGGGATGTAATGGAACGCGCCCTGGCGCATCGCCTCGATCGCGCCCTCGATGGAGGAATATGCGGTGACGATCACGACGACCGCGTCCGGGTCGCGCTGCAGGATCGACCGCAGCACGTCCAGCCCCGGCCGGTCGGGCAGCATCAGGTCCAGCAGCACGACGTCGTAGGGCTCGGCCTCGAACAGGGACGTGGCCTCGCCCGCGGATGCCGCGGAGGTCACCTCGTAGCCTTCGCGCGTCAGGAGTGTGCCGAGGACGTCGCGGATGACCTCCTCGTCGTCGACGACGAGGACCCTCATGAAGGCGATCCCGGCGGGACTAAGGGCAGCTCGACGCGCGCCTCCACGCCGCCCCCCTCACGCGCGGCCAGCACAATCTCGCCGCCGTGCCGCCGCACGATGTCGCGGGAGATGGCCAGACCCAGGCCGGTGCCGCCGGACTTCTTCGTGGTGTAGAAGGGCTGGAAGATCTTCTCGGCGGCGGCCGGCGTCAGGCCGGGGCCGCGGTCGCCGATCGTCACGCAGACGGACTCGCCGTTGCGCTGGAGACGGCAGCTCACGACTCCGCCTTCCGGCGATGCGTCGCGGGCGTTGGTCAGCAGGTTGACGAACACCTGCTCCAGGTCTCGCGGATCTCCGATGACCAACGCCGGCGCGGCGTCGACGCCGGTGTCCAGCTCCAGCTCGCGGCCGGCCAGGGCGGTCTCCACGGACTCCGCGGCGTTGGCCAGCACGGCGCGCAGGTCGGTCTTCTGCAGCGTGCGGACCCGCGGCCGGGCGAACTCCAGGAGGTTGTTGACCAGGTGCGCAGCGCGAAACGTCTGGCGCTCCATCTTCTTCAGGATCGAGTAGCGCGGATCGCCCGGAGACGTCTCCGAGAGCAGCAGCTGCGCGTAGGAGGAGAGCCCCGCGATCGGCGTGTTGACCTCGTGCGCGACGCCCGCCGCCAGCACTCCCAGCGAGGCCAAGCGCTCGCGCTCGGCCAAGGCGCGCTCGGCGCGGATGCGGTCCGTCATGTCTTCGACGACCACGACGCGGCGGTCGGGCGCGCCCCGGAACGCCGACACGGACAGCTGCAGGTCCCGCCCCTCGCCGTGCGCCGTGTTCAGCCGGGTCTGGAAGCGCCATTCGGCCCCGTCCTCCGGCGGCGCGCCGAGCACGACGCCGGGGAGCACGGAAGACAGCGGCAGGCCCGCGAGCTCTTCCTCAGGGCGTCCCAGCAGGAGCGCAAACGCCGGGTTGGCCGAATGGATGTGCTCTTCCGCGTCGAGGACGACGATGCCCGAGGAGGAGGAGCGGATGACGCTCTCCTGGTATTCCTGCAGCGTCCGGATCTCCTCGAGCCGCTCCGCCAGGGCGCCGTAGAGTCGGGCGTTCTCGTACGCGAGGCTGGCCTGCGCAATCACGGCCGTCAGGAGCGACTCGTCCTCCGAGGACAGCGGAACCCGCCCGTCCTTGTTCCCGACGCCCAGCGCGCCCACCAGCTCGCCGCCGCATCGCAGCGCGAAGAACATTCGATAGCCCAGCGCGTGGAGGCGCAGCAGCGCCGCGGGCGGAGCGCCGCCGAACGCCGCGCCGCGCAGCCGCATGGGGTCCTGGGTCGCGAGCGCCGCGGCCAGCACCGCCACGTCGGGATCGCGCCCGGGTCCCTCGAACAGGAACAGCGAGCACGGCACCACGCGCAGCGCCTCCTCGACACGCTTGACGATCGCCTGCACGACTTCCTCGCGGGGACGTGGAGTCGCAAAGTCGCGCGCGATGTCCAGCAGCGCGCGCCGGGCGCGATGGGTGTCGTGGTACTGGATGCGCTCCAGGACGTCGGTGATGCGTTTCTTCACGGGCACCAGCAGCGAGGCCAGGACCAGGCCCGATCCGAACGCGATCACGTTCTTGCCAGCCGTCGCCATGCCCTCCAGCGTCCGGTCGAGAAGGGAATTGAGCAGCACGAACGTCATCCCGCCCAGGACCACGGCGCCCGTGGTCCCGATCGCCTCGCGGACGAAGATCTCCACGTCCCAGAGGCGCCATTTCAGGATCGCGTAGGCGAAGGCCAGGGGGATGAAGACCAGCGGCACGACCGCGACACTCGAGAGCACGGGCGATTCCAGCCCGAATGCGCGGGGCAGCGCCGAGAGCACCAGGAACGGCGCCAGGCCCACGATGACGCCCAGCGCGATCCAGCGCATCTGCTTGTCGGCCTCGGCGTCTTCGCGCCGGCTCCGGAGCAGCTCGATCAGGCGCCCCAGCACCGCGGCCACGTACACCGCGAAGTAGAAAAACCACAGCCGCTCCGCGCCCTCCACGAACACCGCGACCCGCGGCGTCGGCGCCGCGCGCAGGAGCGCGGCCTGGACGGCGACGTAGAGGGCCGCCGGCATGTACAGCAGCCAGAGGAGACGGCGCGCGCGGATCGGCCGCGGGAAGAGGAGGAAGAAGTGGAGGAAGAGCGCCGGCAGCAGCGCCCGGAAGAGATCCTCCGCCAGCCAGGACGCCTTCCACCAGGCGTCCCGAGGCCCCGCGGGAGTGATGACGTAGACGGCGAAGGAGGAGAGGCACAACGCCCAGAAAAGTGCGGCGACGCGCGTCCGCTCGCGCGCCACCGTGAAGAGTCCGATGATGAGGTAGAGGAATCCGACGAACGCCAGGAACAGGTACTGGGCGTCGAACCGCACCGACGGCGCGCCCAGCGAAACGCCGCGGACCTCGCCCTGGGAGACGACGACCAATTGGTGCGGAAACGGCTTCCGAGCCAGCCACTTTTCCGGGTGCGGCAGCGAGGCGGCTGTCTGACCGTCCGCGAGAACGATCCGGTCCGAAGCCGTGAGTCCGGCCTGGGCCGCCGCCCCGTCGGGTTCCACCGAAAGGATCGCCAGCGCGCCCCCCTCCGGCTGATACGAGAAGCCGGCGGTCGTGAAGCTGTCCACCTTGCGCGCGAAGGAGATGAACGCGACCCCGACGGTCGCAACGGTCGTCAAGACCAGCGCCAAGAGGACGATTCGTTTTGCCGTGCGATTCACGCCAGGTTGTTCAGCAATCCGAATGCCATGATTTGGATGGAGTGATTTTGGCTTAAACAGTTGAATTCCAGTCACTTATAGACCTCGACTCCAATCCGCTCACGCGCGTAAAACCAAGAATTTGAATATAGTCCAAAAAACTTTTG
>JBDTXY010000066.1:0-10855 GCA_040005945.1 Acidobacteriota bacterium | reverse complement strand
GCGCGACGGGAAATATCGGCGCCCCTGGGAGGACCCGAGGGCTTACCTGTACCTTGCGTTCCGGCAGCAGGGGCGCCTGAGAGAGAACGTCGTTCTGCGAACCCATGGTTCGCCGCAGGCGCTCGCCAACGCCCTGACGGCCCAGATCCGGCGGATGGAGCCGGCGCTGCCCGCGTCCGCGCTGGTCTCCGCCCGCGAGCACATCGGGTTCTCGCTGCTCCCCCAGCGGGTCGCAGGGATCGTGGCCGGCGCTCTCGGTGCGATCGGCCTGACGCTCTCCGCAATCGGATTGGCCGGGCTCGTGGCGTACTCGGTCACGCGGCGCACCCGGGAAATCGGACTGCGAATGGCCCTGGGCGCGGAGACCCGGGACATCCTCCGACTCGAAATGGCGCGCGGCATGCGGGTCGCGGCCTGGGGACTTCTGCTCGGCGCGGCCGCAGCGCTCGTGGCCACCCGGGTCATCGAGGGGTTTCTCTTCGGCGTCGGCGCGATGGACCCGCCGACCTTCCTAGCCGTCATCCTGCTTCTGGCGGGAACGGCCGCGATGGCGAGTTATCTGCCGGCACGGCGTGCGGCCCGCGTCGACCCGATCGCGGCTCTTCGGAACGAATGATGAAGGGAGTGGCGCAATGAGCTCTTTCTGGCAGGACGTTCGCTATGCGCTGCGCGGCCTCCGGAAGAGTCCCGCGTTTACGGCAACGGCCGTGGCAACACTCGCGCTGGCGATCGGCGCCAACACCGCGATTTTCTCGGTGGTCCGGGGCGTTCTACTGCGACCGCTGCCCTTCGCCCATCCGGAGACCCTCGTGCGGCTGGGGGAGAAAGACAAGGACGGCAACGCGTCCAATACCGGCTATGCCACCTTCGTCGATTGGCGAGAGCGAAGCCGCTCCTTCGACGGCCTCGCGGTGATGTCCGACTGGATGCCGAAGATCGCCGCTGGCGGCGGCGCCCCGGCCCGGAGGCTCGAAGGCGTGCGGGTGAGCGATGGCTTCTTCCGTCTGCTCGGCGTGCGCCCCGCGCTGGGGCGAGACTTCCTGCCGTCGGAGAACGTCCCCGCCAATCGCCACGTCGTGATTCTCTCCGACGGCCTATGGCGGAGGCAGTTCGCGGCGGACCCGTCGATCTCGGGCAAGACGATCCGGCTCGGCGACACCCCGTACCTCGTCGCCGGAGTCCTTCCCCGCGACTTCGAATCCGTTTTCTCGTCGGACCAGAGCAAGCCCGCGGAGATCTGGGCCCCCCTCGGGTACGACGTCACCCAGTCCTCGGCCTGCCGCACGTGCCGCCACCTCCGCGCGATCGGCCGGCGCCGGAGCGACGTGCCCCTGGCGCGGGCGCGGGCCGAGATGAACACGCTCTCGGTCGCGCTCCTGCGCGAGCACCCGACCGAATACCCCGCGGCAGGAGTGATCGTGACGCCGTTCTCGACGTCCCTGACCGCGCGCGCGCGGCCGCTCCTGCTCACGTTGCTCGGCGCGGTCGGGCTCGTCCTGCTCATCGCGTGCGCCAACGTGGCGAGCCTTCTGCTCTCCCGCGCCGGCCGGCGCCGCAAGGAGATCGCGGTGCGCACGGCGATCGGAGCCTCTCGCTCGCGGATCGCGGCTATGTTCCTGGTCGAGGCCCTGGTCCTCGCGCTGCTCGGCGGCGCCATCGGCTTGCTGGCCGCGGGCTGGACGCTGCAGACGCTGGTCGGGCTTGCACCGGCCAGCCTTCCGCGCCTGTCGTCGGTGCGGCTGGAGAGCGCCGTTCTTTTCTTCACGCTGGGCCTGACGTTGCTGACGGGTCTGCTGTTCGGAATCGCGCCCGCGATTCGGATGAGCCGCTTGCACCCCGAGGTCGCCCTGCGGGAAGCGGCGGGCGGATCCGTGGGCCGCCGCTCCCATCGCTTCGGAGGCGCGCTGGTCGTGTTCGACGTGGCCCTCGCGCTGGTCCTTCTCTCCGGAGCGCTTCTGCTGGTCAAGAGCACTTCGCGGCTGCTCCGGGTGCAGCCGGGATTCCGCAGCAGCGGTCTGCTGACCATGGAGGTCGACGTCTCCGGAGCGCGCTACAAGGAGGACCCGGCGGTGGTCGCCTTCTGGGACCGCGTGCTCGAGCGGGTCGCGGTGCTGCCCGGGGTCACGGACTCCGGTCTGGTCAGTCAGCTCCCGCTCGGCGGCAACTTCGACGGCTATGGGATCCACGCCCAGGACAAGCCGTCGCCCAACCCGGACACGGATCCGAGCGCGGACCGGTACGCGGTTTCGGCCGCCTACCTCCGCACGATGGGCATCCCGATCCTGCGCGGACGCGGCTTCGACGCGACCGACAGAGCCGACGCGCCCCTCGTGGTCCTCGTCAACGGGGCGCTGGCCCGGCGGATCTGGCCGGGCGAGGAGCCCGTCGGCAAACGCGTCCAGGTCGGCGGCACCGACGGCCCGTGGAGGACCGTCGTGGGGCTCGTCGGCAGTGTGCGCCACACGGGTCTCGACGCGCCGGAGACCCCACAGATCTATCTGCCGCGGACCCAATTCGTGGATGGCTTCATGGTGCTCGTCGTCAAGGCGGCGGACCCGACGGCTCTGGCCGGTCCGGTCCGCGCGGCGATCGCCGCGATCGACCCCGACCAGCCGATCACGCGGGTGCAAACGATGGATCGGGTCATCGCCGACTCGGCGGCCCCGCGCCGCTTCTCCGCCGGGCTCCTCGCCGCCTTCGCCGGCCTCGCGATCCTGCTGGCGTCCGTCGGCATTTTCGGCGTCATCTCCGCCTTCGTGGGGCAGCGCACACGGGAGATCGGCATCCGGCTCGCCCTGGGCGCCAGCCGCCCCAGCATCCTCCGGCTGGTCTCCTCGCGAACGCTGGGCCTGACGCTGACCGGCGTCGCGATCGGTCTCCTGGCCTCGCTCGGGCTCTCGCGCGGGCTCGCCAGCCAGCTCTTCGAGGTCCGCCCCCATGACCCGCTCGTGCTCGCCGCGGCGTCGGCCGCGATCGTCGCCGTGGCGCTCCTCTCGAGCCTCCTGCCGACGCGGCGTGCCACTCGGGTCGATCCGATCGTGGCGCTGCGGAGCGAGTGAGGAAGGGAGCACCCCGATGAAGTTTCTCTGGCAGGACCTGCGTTACGCGCTGCGAGGGCTCCGCAAGAGTCCCGGCTTCGCCGCCGCCGCCATCGCGACGCTGGCGCTGGGGATCGGCGCCAACGCCGCGATCTTCGCGCTGGTGGACCGCGTGTTGATCCGCACGCTGCCGGTCCGCGACCCGGAGCAGCTGGTCCTGTTCCGCTCTCCGGGCCCGAGCCAGGGGCGTACCTCGAGCGACGGCGACGACGCGGCGTGCTTTTCGCATCCGATGTACCGCGATCTGGTGGAGCGCAGCGGGAGCAGCTTCGTCGGACTGATCGGCGAGGTGCCGTTCGACGCGAGTGTGGCCGCGCGGGGCGAGACCGACCGCGCCGCGGGAGAGCTCGTCACCGGAAACTACTTCGGCCTGCTGGGCGTGCCGCCCGCGCTGGGCCGCGTGTTCGGCGCCGGCGACGACCGGGCTCCGGGAGCTCACCCGTTGGTGGTGCTGTCGCACGCGTACTGGCAGCGCCGGTTCGGCGGCGATCCCGGAGTGCTCGACCGGCCTCTAGTCGTCAACGGCCAGTCACTGACGGTCGTCGGCATCGCGGCCGCGTCGTTCGCCGGGATCCAGGCCGGGCGCCGCGCGGACGTCTTCGTCCCGATGATGATGAAGGCGCAGATGACGCCGTTCTGGAACGGCCTGGACGATCCCAAGGACTACTGGGTCCAGATCGTCGGCCGGATGAAGCCCGGCGTCTCGATCGCGCAGGCCGGACGCGAGCTCGCGCCGGCTTACCACGCGCTCCTGGTGGATCTCCTGCCCCGCATGACCGGCTGGGACGACGTCCGCAAGAAAGAGTTTCTGAACCGCCGCCTGGAGTTGCTCAGTGGATCGCACGGCCGACTGGTCCTGCAGAACGGCGTGCGACGGCCGCTGGTTTCGCTCATGGGCATGGTCTGCCTGGTCCTCTTGATCGCCTGCTCCAACCTCGCCGGCCTGCTGGCGGCGCGCGGGGCGGCGCGGCAGCGCGAGTACGGGATTCGCCTCGCGATCGGCGCCGGACGCTTCCAGCTCCTGCGGCAATCAGTCGTCGAGTGCCTGGTCTTCTCTCTCGCGGGCGGCGCGCTGGGCCTGCTGCTGTCCTCCTGGATCCTGCACGCGCTGCTGTCGAGCTATCCCGACGATGCGGAGCTCGTGCAGGTGGCGGCCCAGATCGATCCGCGCGTGCTCCTCTTCGGCACGCTCGTGTCCCTGCTCGCCGGGATCCTCTTCGGCGTCGGGCCGGCGTATCGCGCCGCGCGCCTGGATCCCGCGAAGACCCTCCGCGGACAGGGGCGCGGCACGGCCTCGCCGGGACGGGAGGCGCTCCGGTTTCGCAGCGGCCTCGTGACCGCGCAGGTGGCGCTGACGCTCGTGCTGCTGGTGGCCGCGGGTCTCTTCGCGGAGAGCCTCCGCAACCTGGGCCACGTCGACCTGGGCATGAAGCTGGACCACGTCATCAGCTTCTCGATCTCTCCGGCGCTGATCGGCTACCCCGCCGAGCGCACCCAGAGCCTCGCCCGGAGGCTGACCGAGGACCTCCGGGCGCTGCCCGGCGTGCGCACGGTCTCGGCGGCGCAGATCGGAACGCTCACCGGCAACGACTCCGGCGGCGGCGTCGTGACGGACGGCCCGCACCTGTCGCGGGAGGAGAGCTACGGGCGCCGGAATCGCGTCGGCCCGGACTTCTTCGTCACGCTCGGCATCCCGCTTCGCACGGGCCGGGCGATCGCGTGGACGGACGACGCGGCGGCGCCCAAGGTCGCGGTCGTCAACGAGACGTTCGCGAAGCGCTTTTTCCCCGGCGTCAGCGCCCTGGGCCGTCACTTCGGCTTCGGTTCGGGCACCGACAACAAGCCCGACATCGAGATCGTCGGGATCGTCGCCGACTCGATCGGGGCGCAGGTCGACGAGAAGCCGACTCCGTACGCGTTCCTTCCGTACCTCCAGAACCCCAATCTGAGCCAGCTCACGTTCTACGTGCGCTCGGCTCAGGAGCCCACGGGCCTGGCCATGGCGCTGCGCGCCGCGGTGCACCGGCTGGACCCGCAACTGCCGGTGGACAACATCAAGACGCTGACGACGCAGCTTCACGAGTCGCTCGTCACCGAGCGGTTGGTCATGCTGCTCTCGGTGGCCTTCGCGACGCTGGCGGCGCTGCTGGCCGCGATCGGGATCTACGGCGTGCTCGCCTTCGCCGTGGCGCAACGGCGGCAGGAGATCGGCGTGCGGATGGCGCTCGGAGCGGATCCGGCAGCGGTTCGAAAGCTGATCCTGGCCGAGGTCGCCCGTTTTCTCCTGGTGGGCGGGGCGATCGGGCTGCCGGTGGCCTACGCGCTGGCGCGGGTGATCCAGTCCATTCTCTTCGGCGTGGGCGCGGCCAACTGGCGCGTCTTTGCCATCGGGACCGGGCTCATGGCGGCCGTCGCCCTTCTGGCCGGCTACCTTCCCGCGCGCCGCGCCGCCCGCATCGATCCCCTCGAAGCGCTTCGGAGCGAGTGAGGAGGCAGAGACGATGACCGCCCTGGGCCAGGACCTTCGCTACGCCCTTCGCATGCTGCGCCAGAGCCCCGGGTTCGCCGCGGTTGCGATCGTCACGCTCGCGCTTGGAATCGGCGCCAACACCGCCATCTTCACCGTCGTCCAGTCCGTGCTTTTGAAGCCGCTGCCCTTCGAGCGGCCGGGCGAGCTGGTGCGCGTGACGGCGGATCTGACGGGCCAGGGCCTCAAGGACGTCGGGGCCTCGGTGCCCGAGCTTTTCGACTACCGCGACCGCGCCGGAATCTTCTCGGCCGCCAGCGGGCTCTTCTCGATCGACGCCAACATCACGGGGATGGACCGCCCCGAGCGGGCCGAGGCCCTGCTCGTGGACGTGAGCTACTTCGACATCCTGGGCGTGAAGGCGCAGGTCGGCCGCCTCTTCGCGCCGTCGGACTACCGGCCCGGCATCGCCGAGGTCGCGGTCGTCAGCGACGGATGGTGGCGGCGGCACTACGCCGCGGACCCGAACGTCGTGGGGAAGACCTGCCGCCTGGACGATGACCTCTACACGATCATCGGCGTGGCGCCGCGAGGATTTCGCCATCCCGGCCGATTCATTCAGAACGACGTCGAGATCTGGGCGCCCACCGGCTGGATCGCGTCACCGTTCCAACCGACGCCGAACCGGCGCGCGTATTTTCTCCAGGGCGTGCTGGCGCGGCTGAAACCGGGGGTCACGCCGGCGGCCGCGCAGCGCCGGATCGATTCCCTGGCCGGCGCCTGGCGGCAGGAATTCTCCAAGGACTATCCTCCCCAGGACGGCTGGACCCCGCAGGTCCGTCCACTGCGGGACGATCTCGTCGGCAACGTCCGCCCGGCTCTGCTGGTCCTGCTGACCGCCGTGGGCTTCGTGCTGCTGATTTCGTGCGCGAACGTGGCCAACCTCCTGCTGGCCCGCGCCTCGGGACGGCGGCGCGAGATCGCCGTCCGCCAGGCGCTGGGGGCGCCGCGGGGGCGGCTCATCCGGCAGCTCCTGACCGAGAGCCTGTTGCTCTCTCTCTCCGGCG
The DNA here is from genome assembly GCA_040005945.1 of Acidobacteriota bacterium. Classification (GTDB taxonomy): domain Bacteria; phylum Acidobacteriota; class Thermoanaerobaculia; order UBA5066; family Gp7-AA6; genus DAHUXD01. Next base: position 4,223 of record JBDTXY010000066.1, on the reverse strand, counting down.
GCGCGCTGGGTCTGGCGGTGGCCGCATGGGGCGTCGATCTGCTCGTGCGAATGTCGCCGTCGACCCTGCCCCGCCTGGGAGAGGTTCGGCTCGACGCGGGGGTCCTGCTCTTCACGCTGGTCGTGTCGATGGCGACCGGCCTCATCTTCGGAATCGCCCCGGCGCTCCAGGCCAGCGCCTCGCAGCTTTCGGCCACGCTTCAGGACACCGCACGCGGCTCCGCGGGAGCGCGCGGGAATCGCGTGCGATCTCTCCTGGTGGTGACCGAGTTCGCGCTCGCGGTCGTGCTCTTAGTCGGGGCGGCGTTGCTGGTGCGGACGCTCTGGCGGCTGCAGCGCGTCCATCCGGGGTTCGATCCGAAAGGCGTCGTCATGGCGAGCCTCTGGCTGCCCCAGCCCAACATCCCGGAGAACGGGCGCTACTTTTCCAACGCGGCGCAGGCCTCCCTCTACCGGCGTCTGATCCAGCGCGTGCAGGCGCTGCCTGGCGTCGCGGCCGCCTCCGGGAGCGTTCGCGTTCCGTTCGGGAGCGCGCGGGCCACCGGCCCCTTCCGCATCGAGGGCGGCGATCCCGAGCGCTGGACGGGCTCCGCGGAGATGTCGAGCCCCGCCACGGGCTATTTCGCAACGCTGCGGATCCCGCTCCTGCGCGGACGATTCTTCACCGATCAGGACGAGGAGAAGGCACCCGCCGTCGCGATCATCAGCGATGCGCTGGCCCAGAAATACTTCGCGGGACAGGATCCGATCGGCCGGCGCTTGCAGATGCCCGCGCGAACGGGCCCCGGGCCCTGGATGACGATTGTTGGCGTGGTCGGAGACGTCAAGACCGCGGGGCTGGACCTCGACGAGCGTCCCCTGCTCTACCGGCCGATGCTGCAGGCGCCCAGTCTGCTCTTCACGCTTCTGGTGCGCGGGAGCGCGACCCCGGCGGCGCTCTCGAGCGCGATCGAGCAAGAGCTGCGCGCGATCGACCCGGAGCTGCCGATCTATGGAGTTCGCACGATGGAGGGGGCAATGGCCTCGACGTTCGGCGAGCGCCGGTTTGCGATGCAGCTGCTGGGCATCTTCGCGATCGTCGCCCTGCTTCTCTCCGCGGTCGGGGTCTACGGCGTCGTCGCCTACGGCGTGTCGCAGCGGACGCGGGAGATCGGGATTCGCATGGCCTTGGGCGCCCGGCCCGCCGACGTGCGCCGCATGCTGCTGCGCGAGGGAGGGCGGCTCGCGGCGCTCGGCGTCATGGCCGGGGTCGCCGGCGCGCTCGTCCTGACGCGCGCCATGTCGGCGCTCCTCTACGGCGTGGGCCCGCGGGACCCGGCCACTTTCGCCGCAGTCCCCGCCGTGCTGGCGGCGGTCGCTCTGGCCGCCACGTATTTTCCGGCGCGCCGCGCGAGCCGGGTCGACCCCCTGTCCGCCCTCCGCGCGGAATGAAGGTGGTAGATTTCCGCCGTGACCGACGCCCCCGCGGACCCCGTCGAGAAGACCGATGAGGAGTGGCGCGCCACGCTGACACCCGAGCAGTACCGCGTGCTGCGCCAGAAGGGCACCGAGCGCGCGTTCACCGGGAAGTACTGGAACCACCACGACCCGGGCACCTATGTCTGCGGCGCCTGCGCCAATCCCCTCTTCGACTCGAAATCCAAGTTCGAGTCCGGCACGGGTTGGCCGAGCTTCTGGACTCCCCTCTCCGAGTCCAGCGTGAAGACCCAGGAGGATCGCAGCTTCTTCTCCTCGCGCACTGAGATCCTGTGCCGCCGCTGTGGCTCGCATCTGGGGCACGTCTTCGACGACGGCCCCGAGCCGACGGCCCTGCGGTACTGCATGAACTCCGCCGCGCTCGACTTTCAGCCGCGGTAAGGGGCGCTGACGCCGTGCGGCCGCTGGAGCTGGCGATTCTCCCCGACTCCTTCGCCGTGAGCCGTCTGGACCCCTCGGCTGCGGCGCCCGACTGGGCCGCCTCGGGCGAGCTCCAGTCCGTGACGCGGACCGCCTCCGAGCTCTCCGTCGTCTGCCGCGCGGACGCCGTGCCGCCGGGCGTGAAATCGGAGCCGGGCTGGAGGGCGATCCGCGTGGCGGGCACGCTGGAGTTCTCGGCCACGGGCGTGCTCTCCTCGTTGGCCGGCCCGCTGGCGCAGGCCGAGATCTCGATCTTCGCCCTCTCCACGCACGACACGGACTATCTCCTGGTCAAGGCCGACGCGTTGGGCCGGGCGATCGCGGCCCTGACCGCGGCCGGGCACCGATTCCCCGAGCGGGCTCCGTGACGCGCCCCGCGCGGATCCTGATCGCCGACGACCAGCGGGACGTGCTGGAGGCGCTGCGGCTCCTTCTGAAGGGGGAAGGATTGGACTGCGAGACGGCATCGTCGCCGGCGGGGGCGCTGGCGGCGCTGGAGGCTCGCGACTACGACGCGGCTTTGATCGACCTGAACTACACCCGCGACACGACCTCCGGCCACGAAGGGCTGGACCTGCTGGGACGCATCCGCGAGCTCGACGGCAACCTGCCGGTGATCGTGATGACCGCGTGGGGCACGGTGGAGCTGGCCGTGGAAACGATGCGGCGCGGCGCGCGCGATTTCGTCCAGAAGCCCTGGGACAACACGCGGCTGCTGACGACGCTGCGCACGCAAATCGCGTTGGGCCGCGCGCTCAAGCAGGGACAGAGGCTGGAGGCCGAGAATCGCCTGCTGCGCCAGGAGAGCGAGCCCGCAATGATCGCCTCCTCGCCGGCCATGGCTCCGGTGTTGGAAGTCATCGCGCGCGTGGGACCCTCCGACGCGAACGTTCTGATCGAGGGCGAGAACGGCAGCGGCAAGGGCGTGGTGGCCCGGGCTCTGCACGCCGTGTCCAAGCGCTCCGGCAAGGCGTTCGTCACGCTCAACGCCGGGGGCATCTCCGAAGGCGTCTTCGAGAGCGAGCTGTTCGGCCACGTCCGCGGCGCCTTCACCGACGCCCGGGCGGACCGTGTCGGCCGCTTCGAGCTGGCCGACGGCGGAACGCTCTTCTTGGACGAGATCGGCAACGTCCCCTCCCTCCAGCAGGGAAAGCTCCTGCGCGTTCTGGAAACGGGCGAGTTCGAGCGCGTCGGGTCCTCGCGCACGGTGCGGGCGGACGTGCGCATCCTGTCGGCGACCAACGCGGACCTGCACGGCGCGGTGGACGCGGGACGTTTCCGGCAGGACCTGCTCTTCCGGTTGAACACGATCGAGATCCGGGTCCCGGCGCTGCGCGAGCGGCGCGAGGACATCCCGCTTCTGGCCAATCAATTTCTGAACGGCCACGCGCGCCGCTATCGCAAGAGCTTCCAGGGGTTCGACGCGGCGGCCCTCGAGCTGCTGATGGCGCACCCCTGGCCGGGCAACGTCCGCGAGCTCGACCATGCCGTCGAGCGCGCCGTGCTCATGGCCTCCTCCGATCGGATCCGGAGCTCGGATCTGGGTCTGCGCCGCGGCGGTGAGCCGCCCCGCCTGGAAGAGCTGTCCCTGGAAGAAGTCGAGAGCCTCCTGGTGCGCAAGGCCATGGACCGTTTCGGAGGCAACGTCAGCCAGGCGGCCCGCGCGCTGGGACTCTCGCGCAGCGCGCTGTATCGCCGGCTGGAAAAGCACGGGTCCTAGGGGCAACAGGCCGTGAAACGGCTGACGCACGATCAACGGGTCCTCCTGCTGGCGGGCGCGGCGGCGCTGCCCGCGGTCATCGTGGCCGTCGCGGTCCTCTGGTCCGGCGATTACAGCTCCAAGCTGCGCTGGACGCTGATCGTCGTGGTCGCGCTCGCGTGGATCGTCTTCACGCAGGCCCTGCGGGAGCGCGTCGTGCGGCCGCTGCAGACGGTCTCCAACCTGCTCGCCGCGATGCGGGAGGACGACTTCTCGATCCGCGCGCGCGGGGCCCGGCCCGACGATCCTCTGGGAGAGGTGCTCCTGGAAGTCAACGCGCTGGCCCAAACGCTGCGCGAGCAGCGACTGGGCGCGCTGGAGGCGACGGCGCTCCTGTCCAAGGTCATGGCCGAGATCGCGGTCGCCGTGTTCGCATTCGACGACGCGGGGCACCTCAAGCTGATCAACCGTTTCGGCGAGAGCCTCCTGGGCCAGCCCGAGCCCCGTCTGCGCGGGCTCAGCGCCGAGGAGCTGGGCCTGGGTCCCTTCCTTCAGGAACAGACCCCGCAAATCCTGGACGCGAGCTTCCCGGGAGGAACGGGACGCTGGGAAGTCCGCCGCAGCTCGTT
>JBDTXY010000065.1:0-10950 GCA_040005945.1 Acidobacteriota bacterium | reverse complement strand
TGGGCGGCCCTGCCGCTTTCGGCCCAGGCGCCCCCTCCCAAGATCACGCCCGGTGGAGAAGACATCCAGATCGTCATCAAAGGCCATGGCGATCGCCGGCTGGCCGTCGCGGTGCCTCCGCTCTCGGCGCCGGGCACGGCGGCCCTCCAGGCGAAGGTGACCGATCCGTTTACGGCGACGCTGCGGGCGGATCTGGAGTACGCGGGCGCCTTCGCCGTGACCGATCCCGCGCACTACCCGTCCGGATTCCGCGACCCGACGGCTCCCGAGGCCGCCGACCGTTGGTTGGGAACCGGCGCGGAAGCCCTGGTCGACACGCGCGGGGAGATTACCGGCGACCAGCTCTCGGTCGAGGCGCGCGTCTGGGACTTGAAGTCCCGCAAGCTGATCATGGGCCGCAAATACCGCGGCGGCGCCTCGTACGTGGATCGGATCGCCCACACGCTGGCCAACGATCTGGTCAAGTACTTCACGGGCAAGCCGGGCGCCTTCCTCTCCACGATCCTCTTCGTGGCGGAGCAGGGAGCCGGAATCAAGGAAGTCATGGCCATGGACTTCGACGGCCGCAACGCGCGGCAGCTGACCTCGCACAAGTCGATCACGATCAACCCGTCGGCGGCCGCGGGCAAGGTCGCTTACACCTCCTACGTGCGGCTCTTCCCACAGATCTGGACGATGGGCCTGGACGGCAGCGACAAGAAGGAGATCGCGACGGGGGTCGAGTTGAACGCGTCTCCCTCGGTCTCGCCGGACGCGGCGCAGGTCGCCTTCGTGGGCTCCACCAAGGGCAATACGGACATCTACACGATGGGGGTCCACGGAGGCTCCCCGCACCGCTTGACCACCACCCGGGCGCTGGAGGCCTCGCCGGCCTGGTCGCCCACGGGGCGCCAGATCCTCTACACCTCCGACCTGACGGGCACCCCGCAGATCTACGTGATGGACGCCGAAGGGGCGGGCTCCAAGCGCGTCACCTTCGCCGGCAACTGGAACGACGAAGGCTCCTGGTCGCCCGACGGGGCCCGGATCGCCTTTGCCTGCCGCAACGAGGGGGATTTCAACATCTGCGTGATGGACCTGGGCACGGGCCAGACGGTGCAGGTCACCTCGGAAGGCTCCAACGGCCATCCGTCCTGGTCGCCCGACGGCGAGAAGATCGTGTATTCCTCGCGCCGGGGCGGCTCTACGCAGATCTACTCGATGGACTCGACCGGGCAGAACAAGCGGCAGCTGATCCAGGGCGGCAGTCACTTTCAGCCGGTTTGGCTGCCGTAAACGCCCGGAAGGACTGGGGTTTTAGCAAAGTCTTTGCTATATTGATTCTTCGAGTAGCGTCTGGCGTCTTGGGCGCGGCTCATCTGCGAACGTAAGGAGTAGGTAATGAAAAGAACAGGGACCACTCTGACGGTCATCGCCATTGCGGCGATGGCGATGCTCACGGTTTCCACCGCCTGCAAGAAGAAACAGCCCACGACCGCGCAAGATGCTCGGCCTCCCGTGTCCACCGGTCCCTCGGCGGGCGAGACCAATGTGCCTCCGCCGTCGACCAAGGCCCCGGGCAAGGACGTCGAGGCCGAGGTCCTTTCCATGGACATCGCCGCTTTGAACAAGAAGGGCTACCTCTCCGACGCCTTCTTCGACTACGACCAGGCGGACCTGCGGGAGGACGCCCGTTCGGCCCTCGCCGCCAACGCCGAGTGGCTCAAAAAGTACCCGACCGTCCAGGTCCTCATGGAAGGGCACTGCGACGACAGGGGCACCGCGGCCTACAACCTGTCGTTGGGCGAGCGGCGCGCCAACGCGGCCAAGGACTACATGGCTTCCCTTGGAGTCGACGGCTCCCGGCTGCGCACGGTCTCCTACGGCAAGGAGCGCCCGTTCTGCAACGATTCCTCCGAGAGCTGCTGGCAGCAAAACCGGCGCGCTCATTTCGTGATCTCGGCCAAGTAGTTTTGGCGTCCGCTTCTCGCCTGGGTGTTTTCGGCCTCCTGGGGGCCACGCTCCTCGCGGGCGTGGCCTGCGTGTCCTCCGACGACATTCAGGGCCTGCACACGCAGATGAGCGAGATCCAGAAGCAGATCCAGACGCTCGAGCGGAAGTCCTCGAGCAAGGAAGAAGTCGAGAAGCTCAATCAAAACGTCGCCACGCAGACCCAGCAGCTCTTGAAGTCCAACGCCGACACGGCGGTCAAGCTGGGTGAGCTGACGACCAAGATGGAACAGCTCGAGGCCAAGCTGGAAGACACCAACCGGCGCCTCTCGCAGCTCTCCCAGCAGATCGCGGAGACCCAGGGGGATCTCCTGCGTTTGCGGGGAGCGGCGGCGGGCGGCGCGGCTCCTGCGCCCGGGACCACCACCGTCGCGCCTCCCCCGATGTCCGGCAACGGGGCGTCACGGCCCGCGGGCAGCGCTCCATCGCCCGCGGAGCTTTACGACACCGCATACGCGGACTACACCAAGGGGCGCTACGCGCTGGCCATCCAGGGATTCGAGGACTACGTCGCGAGCTATCCGTCCACGGACCTCTCCGACAACGCGCAGTACTGGATCGGAGAATCCCACTTCGCGCAGCGCAAGTTCCCTGAAGCCATCGCCGACTTCGAAAAGCTCCTCAAGCAATGGCCCGCCAGCGACAAGGCCGCGGCGGCGCTCTTGAAAAAGGGGTATGCCATGCTCGAGCTGGGCCAAAAGCCCGAGGCCGTGGTCCAGCTCCAGTACGTGATCCACGAGTTCCCGACGGCCGAAGAGGCCCGCCTCGCCCGCGCGAAGCTCAAGTCCGTGGGCGTTGATTCCAAGTAACAGGCAGTCATCAGTGTTCGGTTTTCAGTTCTCAGTTTTCAAACTGAGAACTGACAACTCATAACGACAAGAAAGAGAGACACCAGCACTCATGGCGAACATACCCTCCGCGGAGAAACGCATTCGCACCTCCGCCAAGAAGCGGGCGCGCAACAAGACGCGCGTGTCGCGCCTGAGGACCACGGTCAAGAAATACAGACAGGCCGACACCAAGGAAAAAGCCAAGTCCCTCTCGGCCACGCACTCCGAGATCGACCGCGCCCTGGCCAAAGGCGTCATCCACCGCAACGCCGCCGCGCGCTACAAGTCGAGACTCGCGAAGAAGGCGAAAGCCTAGAACCCTTCCAGCAGGCTCGTCACCAGGCTCTGCGCGAAGCGCCCCGCGACTCGGTCGATCGCTTCGTTTTCCCGATCCACGTATGAGGCGGCGCTCGAGGAGAACTGGTAGTTGTCGCGGAAGGTGTACGCCGGGTTTTCCCAGAGCGCCTTCCCGTCCGGAATCGTCTTGAGCGAGACGCGCGCCGTCACGCGAACCTGGTAGTCGGTCGCCCGGCCCTGGGTATCGAACGCCACCGGGAACAGGTCGAAGGCCATCACCGCGCCCGAGAGCAGGGCGTCCGCACCCTCCGCGGTGGACTGCACCTTGAAGCGCCCTCGGGAGGCCAGCTCCCGGGCGATCTCGCCCGAGAAGCGCTGCTCCAGGCCCACCCGGGGCGTCATGTTGTCGAGCGTCGTGAACTGGACCACCCGAATCGACTCCGGCAGGGACGAGCCCTTCCCGACCAGGGTATAGCCGCACGCCGCCAGGAGCAGGAGCGTCCCGACCAAGGCGCCGAAAGCCAGCCGCCGCGCGATCACCGCACGACCAGATTCAGCAGGCGGTCCGGCACGAAGACGGTCCGCGTGATTTCCTTGCCGTCGACCCACAGGCGGATGCGCTCGTCGGCGCGCACCTGGGCCATCGCCTCCGACTCCGATGCGCCGCGCGCCAGGGAGAGCTTCCCGCGAACCTTGCCGTTGACCTGGACGACCAGCGTCACATCGGTCGGGGTCGCCAGCGCGGCGTCGAAGACCGGCCACGCCGATTCGACCACGAAGCCCCGCTGCCCCATGCGCTGCCACCATTCCTCGGTCAGATGCGGCGCGATCGGGTGCAGCAGCTGCAGCAGCGTGGTCGCCGCATCGCGAAGCGCGGCGGGGGCCTCCTCGCCCTGCTCCACGGCGTCCGTGAGATCTCTCTGGAACTCCATGAGGGCGGCGACGGCCGTGTGGAAGTGGAACTCGGCCGCGTCCACGGTCACGCGCTGGACGGTCCGGTGCATCGCCCGGCGCAGCACCGTGTCGGCCGGCCCCGGGGGGCCGTCGGCCGGGAGGTCCTGGATGCGCGCGCAGAGATCGTGCACGCGGTTGAGGAAGCGGTAGGCGCCGGCCACGCCCTCCTCGGACCATTCCGACTCCTTCTCGGGCGGCCCGATGAAGAGCGTGTAGAGCCGGACCGTGTCGGCCCCGAAGCGCGTGATCAGCTCGTCCGGCGACACCGTGTTGCCCCGCGATTTCGACATCTTCTCGATCTTGCCGGTCGCGGGATTGGCGCGCGTGATCATGCCCTGATTGAAGAGGCGCGCGAACGGCTCGTCCAAGTGCACCAGCCCGATGTCCTGGAGCACGCGGCAGATGAAGCGCGCGTACAGCAGGTGCAGGATCGCGTGCTCGATCCCGCCGATGTATTGATCGACCGGCAGCCATCGGTCCACGCGCTCCGTGTCGATCATCCGGTCCGCGTCTTGGGGATTCACGAACCGCAAGTAGTACCAGGAGGAATCGACGAACGTGTCCATCGTGTCGGTCTCGCGGCGGGCGGCGCCGCCGCACCCTGGGCACACGGTCTGGACGAAGGCTTCCGACTTCTCCAGCGGGTTTCCCTCGATGCCGCGAAAGTCGACGTCTTCCGGCAGCAAGACCGGAAGGTCTCGGTCGGGCACCGGAACGACGCCGCAAGCGGCGCAGTGAATTGCGGGGATCGGCGTGCCCCAATAGCGCTGCCGGGAGATGAGCCAGTCGCGGAGGCGATATCCGACCTTGCCCTTCCCGGCGCCGTGCGCCTCGAGCCAGCCCACGGCCACGCGGACCGCCTCGGGGCCATTGGGCGTCCCATCCCATTCTCCGGACCCGACGAGGACGCCCCCGTGCGGGATCGCCTCCGTCATCGCGCTCGGATCGATCTCTCCTTCCCCGGTGCGGTACACGGGGCGGATCGGGAGGCCATATTGCCGGGCGAACTCGAAGTCGCGCTCGTCATGCGCCGGCACACCCATGATCGCGCCGGTGCCGTAGTCGGGCAGCACGAAGTTGGCCAGCCAGACCGGGATCTTTTCCCCCGTCGCTGGGTGGATCGCCCGGGCCCCCGTATCCAGGCCCTCCTTCTGGCCGCCTTCGCTCTCGCGGTCCAGGCGCGACTCGCGCCGCACCCGCTCGACGAACTGCGCGATCTCCTGGCCGCGGGAGCCGCGCTGCGCCAGTCGCGCAACAATCGGGTGCTCGGGAGCCAGGGCCAGGAACGTGGCGCCGAACAAGGTGTCGGGCCGGGTGGTGAAGACGGTGACGGGGGACGCGATGCCCTCGATCGAGAACGGGATCTCGGCGCCCTCCGAACGGCCGATCCAGTTTCGCTGCATCGTCTTGACCCGCTCGGACCAGTCCGGCAGCGCGTCGAGCCCGGCCAAGAGACGCTCGGCATAGTCGGTCACGCGGAAGAACCACTGCGTCAGGTCGCGGATGGCGACCGCGTCTCCCGAGCGTTCGCACCGGCCGTCCACGACCTGCTCGTTCGCCAGCACGGTCCGGCAACCCGGGCACCAGTTGACCGGCGCGGTCTTCCGGTACGCCAGGCCTCGCTCCCACATTCGCAGGAACAGCCATTGGTTCCAGCGATAGTAGGAGGGCTCGCACGAGGCCAGCTCCTTGGACCAGTCGTAGAGGCAGCCCAGAGACCCCAGCTGCTCTTTCATCCGCGCGATGTTGGCCAGCGTGTACTCGCGGGGATGCACGCCGCTCTGGATCGCCGCGTTCTCGGCCGGCAGCCCGAAGGCGTCCCAGCCCATCGGATTCAACACCGTGCGGCCGGCCATGCGCTCGCGGCGGTAGAGCGCGTCGCCCAGGATGTAGTTGCGCCCGTGGCCCACGTGCAGCCGGCTGCCCGAGGGGTAGGGGTACATGTTGAGCATGTAGTACTCGGCGCGGCCCGGGACCGCCGTGTCCACGTAGGCCACGTGGTCCTGCGCCCAGCGGCGCTGCCACTTTTCCTCGATCTCGCTCGGGGCGTACTTCTCCGCCATCAGAACGGCGAATATAGCCGAACCGCAACGCCGCGGAGAGGCGGCGTTGCTAGGGCGCGCCGCCGACCGGCCGGACACGCATCGTGGCGTCGGGCAGGCGCAGGATGGGATAGTCCAGGCGTCCCGAGGACTCGATCCGCGTCAGCCGGAGCCCGCGGGGCCGCTCCAGCGCGCGCTTTCCGAACGCCACGTACCGGCTGTCCACGCTGTTGATCGAAGAGGACGGGTCCGAGAACACGAACCCGCGGTCCGGATAGTAGATCTCGATCCAGCGGTGATACACGCCGCCGATCCGCTCCTCGTAGCCGTCGGTGCCGGGCCGGGCGCGCAGGATTCCCTGCACGGTGCGCGCGGGGATGCCGACCCGGCGCAGCAGGTCCACGGCGAGCTCCGAGAAACCGACGCAGTGGGCGCGGCGCGAGGCGAATACCGAGGCCGGATCCTGACGCCGGCTGCGGTCGGTGTCGTAGCGGACCGAGGATGCGATCGCCGAGAGCACGCGCTCGACGGCCTGCACCTGCGTCTGGGCCCCTTCCGCCAGCGCCTGGGCGAAGGCGTCCCGCTCGGCGGAGGCCGACAACGACGGATCGCGCGGCATTCCCGTGGGAAAGGGCGCATGGCTCTCCAGGGGCTGGTCGCTGACGCGCACGCGCAGCTCCAGGACGCCGTCCGAGGCCCGTGAGACCGCCAGCGAATATCCATCGTTGTCGTATTGATCGAAGAGTCCCGAATCGGAGCCCTGGGCCCGATACACCGCGAGCTCGTCCCCGCGCGCGGTCAGGATCCCCACCCCGAGCGCCAGAATCCCGGCGGCCACGCTGCGCTTCATACCTTCTGCGCCTCGCCGCGCTTGGCCTTCAGCACGCCGTCCAGGATGCCGTTGATGAATTGCGAGGACTTCGGCGTGGAGAACCGCTTGGCGATCTCGAGCGCCTCGTCGATGACCACGGGCCGCGGCGTTTCGGGCTCGTGCAGCAGCTCGAACAGCGCCAACCGCAGGATGTTGCGGTCCACGACCGGCATCCGCGCCAACCGCCAGTGATCGGCCTGGTGCGAGATGATCGCGTCCAGGTCGTCCCGATGGGTCAGGGTGCCCGAGACCAACCGCATCGTGAAGTCCTGGATCCCTTCGGGCGACTTCTTCAGGTCGTCGGAGCGCAGGAACATCTCGCTCGGCGTCGTCCCCGACATGTCGTGCTCATAGAGCATCTGGAGCGCGAGTTCTCGCGCTTTGCGGCGGGCGCCCATCAGCCTCGGCTCCCCGCGCGCGCCCGGGGCGAGCCCCGACGCAATTGGCGGCGCAGGTTCGCCATCTCGATCGCGGCCTCGGCGGCCTCGATCCCCTTGTCGGTACGCCGGCGCGCCTGATCCATCGTGTCGCAGGTCAGCAGGCCGAACCCGATCGGAACGCCCGAGTCCACCGACAGCGCGGCCAGCGCGGCGGCCACGGAGTGGCCCAGGACCTCGTGATGGCTGGTGTCTCCCCGGACGATCGCGGCCAGCGCGATCAACGCCTGAAACTTGCCCGAATCCAGCAGCGCGCGCGCGCCCGCCGGGACTTCGAAGGCCCCCGGCACTCGCACGACGGCCACGGAGGCCGCGCGGGCTCCGCGGCGCCGCAGCGTATCCAGGGCGGCGTCCAGCATCCCGTCGGTGATTGTGGGATTCCAGCGCGCGCAGACGACCCCGAAGCGCAAGCCATCCGCCTCGAGGCTTCCCTCGTACTGCCTCGGCGAAAATGAAGCCGCCGCCCGGCGCGTGACGCGCATGCTCAAGGACCTAACCTCGCTGGAATGGACGATTCTAGCAGGTTGCCTCGAAGGGCCGTCGCAGGCGGCCCTTCCCGCGGCTCAGCCGAAGAGTCGCGACAGCTCCGGAGCCGGCCCGTAGTTGCGCTCGTAGCGCGCTCTGAATTCCTCCGGCGTGAACCGCGGCGGTTGGGGGCCTTGCGACTCGATGCAGAACACCGCGGCGATGCTGCCGATCCGGCCTGCGACCGGCCAGTCGGCTCCGACGCGGAGGCCCCGCAGCAGCCCTGCCCGATACATGTCCCCCACTCCCGTCGGATCCAGAGCCTCCCGCTCGACTTTCGCCGCCGGAATCTGGTGTTTGACGCCGTGGCCGTCGGCGCCGCGCTCGTGGATGGTCGAGCCGTCGGGGCCTTGCGTGACGATGAGCACGGGAACGCTCCGGGCCAGCGCCGGCAGATCCAGACCGGTCTTGGTCGCGAGGATTCCGGATTCGTATTCGTTCACGATCAGGATCGCGGCGCCCCGGAACCCTTCGCGCATCTCCTCCCCGGATAGCCGCGTGACCTGTTGGCTGGGGTCGTACAGGAACGGGATCTGGAGCGCCCGGCAATCCGCCGCGTATTGCGCCATCGCCGGCGGATCGTTGGGCGAGATGACCACGAACGCGGAGGTTCCGGGAGCCAGCGATCGGATCGAGAGCTGCCGCGCACGCGACATCGCGCCCGTGTAGAAGGACGCCAGCTGGTTCTGATCCTGATCCGTGGAGACGAAGAACGAAGCCGTGAAGAGGTCGGCCTGCAGCCGCAGGTGCTCGACGTCCACCCCCTCGCGCGCCAGCTGCTCGCGATACTCGGACGCATCGCTCCCGGCGGTGGCCATCAGAACGGGCCGTTCGCCCAGGAGCGCCAGGCCGTAGGCGATGTTGGGACCGCAACCTCCGGGCACGCGCCGCATCTCGTCCACGAGGAACGAGACGGACAGCCGCGCCATGCGGTCCGGAATCAAGTGCTCGGTAAAGCGCCCCGGAAACGTCATCAGATAGTCGAAGGCCACCGAGCCCGTGACGACGATCGATCCGTCCGGCCTCACAGGTACCTCCCCAGGACGGGCCGCAACCGCTCCCGAGCGGAGTCCGGAATCGCGCCCTGGTCCGTCAGGATGCCGTACCGCATCGCGTCGCGGCAGCCGCAGGCCCGGTACGGATCGATGCGCGCGCCGGCCGCCGCGAGCGCCTTGCGCGCGGCCGCGCCGTTCTCCCCCAGAATCGTCAGGATGGCCTCCACCGACACGTCCGCCGTGGCCTCGCGCCAGCAGTCGTAGTCCGTCACGAACGCGAGGCTCGCGTAGCAGATCTCGGCTTCGCGGGCCAGCCGGGCCTCGGTCAAGTTCGTCATGCCGATGACGTCCGCTCCCCATGACCGGTAGAGGTTGGATTCGGCGCGGGTCGAGAACTGCGGCCCCTCCATGCAGACGTAGATCCCGCCGCGGTGGACCGTGAGGCCGCCGCGGCGCCCGCCATCCTCCAACGCCCCGGCCAAGGAGGCGCACACGGGATCGGCGAAACCCGCGCGGGCGGCGACGCCATCGCCGAAAAACGTGTCCGGCCGGTGGCGCGTCCGGTCGATGAACTGGTCGGGAATCACCGCGTGCCGGGGGGCCATCTCCTCGCGAAGGCTTCCGCAGGCCGACGCCGACAGCAGCGCGTCGCACCCCAGCATCTTGAACCCGCAGACATTGGCCCGGTAGTTGATCTCTGTGGGCAGAAGCCGGTGCCCCCGTCCATGGCGGGCCAGGAACGCGACGGGGACGCCACCCAGGCTCCCCGTGAAGTAGGAGTCGGAAGGCTTCCCGAACGGAGTCGACAGCGTTTCCTCCCGCAGCTGCTCGATCGCCCCGAGGTCGTAGACGCCGCTGCCGCCGACTAAGCCGACCCGCGCACGCTCCGTCACGCCGAGACCGCCTGAACGCCGCGCCGATGCGCTTCCGCGGACGCGATGACGCGTTCGGCCAGCGCCAGCGCGTCCCGCCCGACTTCGCCGGTCACCAGAGGCTCGCCGCGGGTGCGCACGGCCCTCAGAAAGTCGGAGAGCTCGCGTGAGAGCGGGTCCGCATCTTCCACGGAGAGCGCCTCCGGAACGATCCGAGGATCTCCGCTGCCGCGATCCAGGCGAAAGGCCTCGACCCGCCGCGCGTGCATGTCGGCCGAGCAGTACAGCGCGGGGGCGAAGACCCGGAGCTTTCGCATCCGCTCGGAGGAGACGCGAGACGCCGTGAGGTTGGCGACGCAACCGCCTTCGAACGCGATGCGGGCATGGGCGATGTCCAGCTGGGGCGTCAGGATCGGGATTCCGACCGCGTGGATCTCCCGGATCGGCCGGCCGACCAATTCCGTCACGATCTGGAGATCGTGAATCATGAGGTCCCGGACGACGTCCAGGTCCAGACTGCGGGGGGCGAAGACGCCCAGCCGGTGCACTTCCACGAACAGCGGGTCGTGGACGCGCGCGAGCACAGCCTCCACAGCGGGGTTGTAGCGTTCCACGTGGCCCACCTGGAGGATCCGTCCGCGGGACCGCGCCAGCCGCACCAGGCCGTCGGCCTCCGCCAGCGAGCTGGCGATGGGCTTCTCCATCAGAACGTCCACGCCGCTCTCCAGGAAGAAGCGCCCCAGCTCGGCATGGGAGCTGGTGGGAGTGGCGATGACGACGGCCTGCGCCGTGGCCGCCACTTCCGCGGGTCCCGGGAAGACGCGGAGATTGCCCTCGCGCGCCGCCTCCTCGGCCCGGCCGTCGTGATGGTCGGAAATCCCGATCAGGTCGACCCCGGGAAGGTCGCGGGCCACCCGGACGTGATGGCGCCCGAGGTGCCCGACTCCCACGACCGCCAGCCTCACTCGCGCCGGCGCCCCGGGAGCAGTCTCCATCACTTGATGAAACCCCGTTCGCTGGTCTCGATGAATCGCACCAGCTCCTCCACGTCGGGCTGGTCCGGAATCTCCGCCGCGATCCTCTCGAGCGCCTGGCTCGTATTGAGCTTGGACTTGACCAGGAGCCGGTACGCCTTCTG
>JBDTXY010000064.1:0-11051 GCA_040005945.1 Acidobacteriota bacterium | reverse complement strand
GCCGGACAGGCCTTCATCGACAACGGCGTGTACAACCTCGGGGTTCGGCCCATCAACGAGGATATCGGCCGGGGCGGGCTGGATGCCTTCGGCTGGCCGCTGTCGCTGGCGAGCATGATGATGAAGAACCTCGGTGGCTCGGATTTCGAGCCCGGCAACCCCATGTCCACTTTCAATCCGAGCCTGGGCCCTGAGGGCGGCTTGTTCGAGGAGTCCGCCCAGGATCAGCAGCTCAACCCCGGAGGCACGGACGAGCCGTCCGATCCCCAGCTGCCTCCCTACCTGGCGCCGTTTCTGAACCAGATCACCGTCGGGGACTCCCAGCCGGAGCTGGACGAGCCAGCGGCCGGGATAAACACCCTGACCGACGTGGCGATGCTGGAAGGGTTCATCGACAACATCGGTCCCGTCAGTCCTTCCGCCGTCAAGAACGAGGGGCTCAACAACGGCCTGACCGAGCTGATGGGGACGTGGCCCGAGCCGAACCGTGTTCTCAAGGATGGTGCCTTCAAGGCCCCCCAGCTGCGCGACATCGAGCTGACCGGTCCATACTTCCACAACGGCGGCCAGCTGACTCTGCGCCAGGTGGTGGACTTCTATGTCCGGGGCGGCGACTTCCCGATCACGAATGCCGCGCACCGGGACTTCAATCTGGTCAACCTGGACCTCGAGGCGCAATCGAATCTCAGCGAAGCGGAGAAGGTCGCGCTCGTCGACTTCCTCCTGGAGCTCACCGACGACCGTGCAGCCTTCGACAAGGGGCCTTTCGATCATCCCGAGGTGATCATCCCCGTGGACGGCCTCGCCCCGGACAATACCGCCGGCCGGGCCGTTCTTCTCGCGAATCCGATGTTCCGGGACATCCTGGCTGTCGGCACCGCGGGTTTCGCGACTCGGGAGCCCGCTTTCCTGGGAGTGACCAACGTGCGCAACAACCCGAATTGCAACCCGGCGGTCGGTCCGATCAGCCACTACTGTCACTGAGTTCCCTCCTCGCTCATCCCCTCCCTCACCCGGGAGGGGATGGGCAATTCTCGGGATGTTCTCCAAAATGACACTCCGATGGTTGCTCGTTCTCATGATCGGACTGCTCGCTCGGGTTTCGGCGTCTCAGGACACGCCCGCGTCTCCGGACGCGGCAGGGTTCACGGACGCGAAGGAGAAGTTCAGCTACGCCCTCGGCGTGAGTCTCGCGAAGGAGCTCCGGTCCCAGTCGATAGACGTGGATCCGGACGTGCTGAGTCGCGGGTTCAAGGATTTTCTTTCGAACAGCAGGCTCCGGCTGACCGAACGGGAGGTTGCCGACCTCATCGCCGGAATGCCGAAGGACGTCAGGGGCAATCGAGGCCCCCTGCCCGATCAAATCCGTGTACGGAAAGAGCTGGCCGAGAAGAACCAGAAAGAAGGAGACGCCTTCCTGAGCGAGAACAAGGCGAAGGAGGGCGTCGTCACACTCGCGAGCGGCCTTCAATACAAAGTCCAGAAGATGGGACAGGGAAGGAAGCCCACCATCGACGATTCCGTCGTCTGCCAGTATCGGGGCACCCTCATCGACGGCACCGAGTTCGACAGCTCCCATAACCGTAAACCGGCGGCGACTTTCGCCCTCAAGCGAGTCATCAAAGGCTGGAGCGACGCTCTACAGCTGATGCCCGTGGGATCCCGGTGGCAACTATTCGTCCCACCCGGCCTCGCGTACGGCGTTCGGGGCGCGGGCACTGCCATCGGGCCGGGTGCCACGCTCATCTTCGACGTGGAGCTGATTTCCATCGCCGAAAAGAACGCCAACCGGGCCGCGGGGGGAGCAGATCCGGGAGGGCCCGCCGGCGGCGTCGGTGCGGCAGAGCCCGTCGGGGCGGGGCCTTCCGCCGGAGCCGCCGCGCCGCGCTTGATGGTCGCCTTCAAACTGGATTCCCGGCTTGCTACGGGCACCTACGGGGGAGAGCGTTGGGTATCACCGTCTACCTACACTCAGGTTGGGGAAGGGAGGACGTGTTCGATCGAAGCCAGAGGAGAATTCCTCGATAGCAGCGGAGCGCGAGGAGCCATCGGCTGCAAGTGGACAGCCGCGGACCCCGAGATGGTGACGACGACCCCCCGACAGGGGAATCAGGTCACGCTGACCGTGCAGCGCGCCGGGGAGTCCCGCGTGCGCGTGACGGCGGAAGGGGTTTCCAGGGAACTCACGGTCACGGCGGTGTATCGGAACAACGTGCTTCAAGCGGACATCTCCCAGAAATGAGCCCCGTGAGGCGGAGCCGCGGATCAAGCGACTCACGCACGAGGCCATTCCTGGTGTCGTCCACGAAGGTGTTCTGGCCGGCCCCTTCGGCCGACGGGTTGGGTTTCATCGCGCGCCGTCGCCTGCCCGTCTTCTTTCAGGATCGCGTTCGACCGATCGATATCATTTCGGACGGCGCGTTTCTCCGGTCCGCGAAATGTCCAGCCCCACGCGCGTCGATGGCGGGACGGTTTCTTAGGAACAACTTGGGGAGCGATATGAAACACCGGGAAAGACCGCTCGTCATCGTCATGACGCTTCTTTCCATCCTGGCATTCTCGCCGCCTATCGCGGCGTTTCAAGGCGCCACCGTGCCGGCTTACTGGGCGTCGAATGCGACGGGACGGATGCTGCCGGTCACTCTCCTGGGACTGAGACGTCGAAGCGCGAAGGTCGCCCTCGCAACGAAGGAGCTCGCCGAGAAAAATGCGAAGGCCGGAGAGTCGTTCTTGAACGTGAACAGGTCCAAGGCAGGCGTCGTCGCTCTTCCGAGCGGCCTGCAATACAAGATCGTGAAGACCGGGCGGGGTAACAGGCCGAAAAGCGATGACAACGTCGTGTGTCATTATCGCGGAACACTCGTCGATGGCACCGAGTTCGACAACTCCTACAGGCGCGGCCGGCCGGCGACTTTCGCGGTCAACCGGGTGATTCAGGGATGGGGCGAAGCCCTTCAGCTCATGCCGGTCGGCTCCAAGTGGCAGCTCTTCGTCCCTTCCAACCTCGCGTATGGGGAAAGACGAGCCGGGGGAGTAATCGGGCCGAACGCCACGCTCATCTTCGAGGTGGAGTTGATCGCCGTCGACGACGGCTCAACCACCGACGGCCGGTCGTCCCAGGAGCCGGGAGTCGGACCGGACGTCGGAGCAAAGCCGGTCGCTTCGAATGGTCAACCGGGAACCGCCCGGGCGCCCGTCCGCGACATCCAGATCGCCTTCGAGGTGGATCCGTCAAGCGACCCCGGCTCCGAGGGACAGCACTGGATCTCGCGACCCTTCTTTACCGCCGCAGTACAGATCGGGAAAGAAGCGACTGTCGAGGCAAAGGTGGTGGGCATCGCCGCCGACGGAACCGAGATGGACACCGGCGCGGAATGGACACCAGCGGATCCGGAGATGGTAACGGTAACACCCGGTCCGGGAAAGCGGGTCAAGCTCACCGTGCGCCGCGCGGGGGAGAGCAAACTCACAGTCGTCTCGAACGGAATCTCCAAGGAGCTGCTCATCATGGCCGAGTCTGTCGACAACACCGCCATGCAGGTGACGCTGGCTCAAAAACAATGAAGGCACCGTCAAGTCATCGCATGAAGAGAACTCTCGCTTTGGCCGCCCTGGCGGCGAGCCTCGGCTCTTGGCTGCAGGCCCAGGGGACCAAGGCCCCGCCCAGGCCCCAACCGACCGCGACGGCCGCGTCGGGCGTTCCCGAAGAGTCGACGCTCTACGCGATCGGCGTGTCGTTGGCCAAAGAGCTCGCGGGCTTCAGCCTGACGCCATCCGAAGCCGCGTCGGTCATGAAAGGGGCCGCCGACGAGCTCGCGGGGAAGGCGTCCGGTGTGGACCTCGAGGTTGCCCGGCCACAGATCAGGGCTCTCGCTGACGCTCGCGCCTCGGCGCGACTGGAGAAGGAAAAGGCCCGTGGAAAGGCCTTCCGCGAGGAGGCCGCGAAGGCCCCCAATTCGGTGGTCTGGCCTTCGGGGTTGGTCTACACGGAGACGATGACGGGCACGGGCGACTCGCCGGGCGCCTCGGACAACGTCAAGGTCAATTATCGAGGAACGCTGGTCGATGGAAGCGAATTCGACAACTCGGCCAAACGCTCCGCGCCGGCGAGCTTTGCTGTCAACAACGTGATCCGCTGCTGGACCGAGGGTCTGCAGAAGATGAAGGTCGGCGGGAAGGCCAGGTTCGTGTGCCCTTCGGACATCGCGTATGGCGGGCACGCACGTCCCGGCATCCCGCCGGGCGCGACGCTGGTGTTCGACGTGGAGCTGCTGGAGGTCGTCAAGGCGACGCCCGCCCGCGGTATGACGACACCGAAGCCCAGCCCGTAAGCGAACCTCCATGTCGGACCCGAACGCGCCCCCCGTGGAGCATCGTGCACCGTCCGCCGCGTACGGCCTGGCCGGCTTCGGCGTTCTGCTGCTGCTCTGGGGCTCCTACTGGGGACTCGCCCTGGCGCCGCGAGAGGCATACATGGGCGACGTCCAGCGCATCATGTACATCCACGTCCCCACGGCCTGGAACGCGATGCTCGCGTTGACGTACGCCTTCGGCTGCGCTCTCGCGTTTCTGTTGACCCGGAACTGGAAGTGGGACTCCCGGCTGGAGGCGGCCACGGAAATGGGGGTCACGCTGTCGCTGCTGCTCTGTATCCAGGGCTCCATCTGGGCAAAGCCGACCTGGGGCGTCTGGTGGGACTGGGACCCGCGCCTCACGACCATGGCCGTCCTGGTCTTCGCGTTCGCGGGAATCCTGGCGCTGCGGCGCTTCGTGGACGATCCGATGAAGAGAGCCGTCTGGTCGGCCGTGGCGTCGATCATCGCGTACGTGGACGTTCCGATCGTCTACTTCTCCGTCAAGTGGTGGAACTCTTTGCACCAGACGCAATCGACGCCGCAAACGGTGTCCTCCGCTTTCCACTGGCCGCTTCGCATCAACGCGTTCGGAATCCTGTTCCTGATGTGCGGCCTGATTTCCCTTCGCGGGC
Source organism: Acidobacteriota bacterium (assembly GCA_040005945.1). Lineage (GTDB taxonomy): Bacteria > Acidobacteriota > Thermoanaerobaculia > UBA5066 > Gp7-AA6 > DAHUXD01. Next base: position 6,064 of record JBDTXY010000064.1, on the reverse strand, counting down.
GGCTGGCCGCATTGCGGCTTCAAAGCGAGCTGGCACCCCCGCTTCGAGAGCCGGGTGCGGAATACACCGCCGCCGCCACGCCGGGAGCAGGACGATGAGCGGCGCCGGCGTCATCACGGGGGGCTGGGAGTTCGTCGCAGCGGCATACACCGTCACGGCCGTCGTCCTGATCGGATACGCCCTCTCGATCCAGGGACGCTACCAGGCCGAGCGGGCCCGCCGGCGGCGCGAGGCCGATCGCGGTGCCGGAGGTGTCTCGTGACCGACGAAATCTCGACGTCGTCAGCACCGGCAACGGCACCGGCACCGGGCGGCCTGTCCCGCACCCGGACGAAGTGGTTCGCCCTCGCGGCCTTGCTCATCGCCGGCGGGGCGTTCGCGATCATCACCATCAGCGGGATCGGTCAGAACCTCGTCTATTACTGGGGGCCCACCGAGCTCAAGGCCGCCGGCGATCGGGCCGTCGGCGCGACGATCCGTCTCGGCGGCCTCGTCGCCGAGGGATCGATCCGCCGTAGTCAGGCCGTCTCGAAGCTGGAGTTCGACGTCATCGACCGCAAGGGCGGCGCCGTCCACGTCAAGGCGAGTGGAGTCCCGCCGCAGCTCTTCCGGGAGCGCATCGGTGTCGTGGTCGAAGGCACCATGACCCGCGACGGCTATTTTCAGGGCAATCGCCTGATGGTTTCGCACAGCAACGAGTATCGCGTCCCTGGCGAGGGTCAGAAGGCGGACGCCAAGAACCTCATGCGAACGACCGAGGGACTCGAGGACGAAATTCAGGAAGTGAAGGGCGAACGGTGATTGCGACCCTGGGCCGCTCGCTCATCCTGCTCTCGCTGCTCGTCTCGACGGTGGGCTCGATTCTGGGTTTCGCCACCGGACGCAGACCGTCGCCCGCGGGTTGGGATTGGACGAGGCGCCTCGCGTACCTCTTCGCAATGCTGATGGCTTCGGCCAGCGGCCTGATGGTCTATGCCCTGCTCACCCATGACTTCAGCGTCAGCTACGTCGCGCACGTCGGGTCGCGGACCGTGCCGACATGGGTCTCCGTAGTGAGCCTGTGGTCGTCTCTCGAGGGCTCGATCCTGTTCTGGGGCCTCGTCATGGGTATTTACGTGGCCGCCGCCACCTGGACGAACCGCGTACGCCATCCGGAATACATGCCATACGCGGTCGGCGTCTGGCTGGCCTGCGCCAGCTTTTTCAGCTTCCTTCTGGCCGGGCCCGCCCAGCCCTTTCGAACGGTCGCTCCCGTGCCCCTGGACGGCCCCGGGCCGAACCCCCTCCTTCAGAACCACGTGCTCATGGCCATCCATCCGCCGTGCCTGTACATCGGCTACGTCGGTATGACCATTCCCTTCGGCCTCGCGTGCGCCGCGCTACTTCGGGGACGCCTCGGCCCGGATTTTCTGCGTCCACTTCGGACCTGGCTGATGCTGCCCTGGATCTTCCAGACGATGGCGATCGTATTGGGCGGCTGGTGGGCCTATGAAGTCCTCGGCTGGGGTGGCTATTGGGCCTGGGACCCGGTCGAGAATGCTTCCTTCCTGCCGTGGCTCACCGCCACGGCGGCGATCCACTCTGCGATCCTCGCGGAGCGCAAGGGGATCCTGAAGGGCTGGACGGTCACGCTGCTTCTCTCGACATTTCTGCTCACGATCCTGGGCACGTTCATGACGCGCTCGGGCGTCTTCAACTCGGTCCACTCGTTCACCCAGAGCGCGATCGGCCCGACGATTCTCGTCTTCCTGGCCGCGGCGACGCTGTGGTCCGTGGCGCTGCTCGCGTTCCGAATAGACACCCTCGCTCCCCAAGGGAACATCGAGAACCGGGGGAGCCGCGAGGGGATGTTTCTCGTCAACAACCTGCTCTTCGCGCTGCTCACCTTTACGGTGCTGATCGGCACGATCTTCCCGCTCCTGGTCGAGGCGATCAAGGGCGTCCAGATGAGCGTCGGCCGACCTTATTTCGATCGCATGGCCGTGCCGATTGGCGCGGCGCTGCTCTTCCTCATGGGTGTCGGTCCCGCCTTGCCGTGGGGGCGGGCCACGGCAGAGCAGGTGCGGCGCGCCCTGCTGCCTCCTCTGGCGGGCGCCGTGGTGGCCGCGGTCGCCGGGCTCGCTCTCGGCGCGCGCAACTTCTGGACGATCGTCACCCTGGCCCTAGGCGGCTATGCGCTGCAGGTGACCTTCGGCGAGCTGTGGCTCCCTGTGCGTCAGCGCATGCGCGCAAACGACGAGGGATTGCGGGAGGCCTTCGTCGAGGCGCAGGTTCGCCGAGGCCGTCGCCGCTTCGGCTCCTATCTGGTTCACGCGGGGGCGGCGACCGTCATCGTGGCGATCGCCGTGAGCAGCACGATGGGGACATCCAAGGAAGTGATGCTCCATCAGGGTCAATCGACCCGGCTCGGGCCCTACACCCTCACCTTCACCAAAGGGGAACTGGTGACCGAGCCCCATCGGGAAGCCCTGGTGGCGCGGATCGCGGTGCGCCGCGGCGGTCGCGAACTCGGCACGATGCTCCCGCGGATGAATCAGTACCCGTCTGAACGGCAACCCATCGGCACCCCCGCCGTGCGCACATTCCTCACCCAGGATCTGTACATCTCGATCCGGAACATCGACGTAACGACGCGGAGCGTGGGCCTGCTCGTCATGATCAACCCGATGGTCGCCTGGATCTGGGGCGCGACCGCTTTCATGGCCCTGGGTGGGCTGATCGCCCTCATTCCCAGACGGCGGGTCGGGGCGGTGACGGTGCGTGCGACGTCACCCGCTCGCGGCGCGATCCGGGCGGTGGCTCGGGAGAGCTCGCATTGAACCGAAAGGTCCTGGCGGCGGGCCTGCTCGTCGCCATTCCGCTCCTGGCGGTGCTCCTCCTGAACCTCGGGAGGGACCCACAGGCCGCCTCTTCGCCGCTCGTCGGGCGCCCGGCTCCGTCTTTCAACCTCGCACCCGTCGGAGGCGGACCGCCCGCGACGCTGGCGGGGCTGCGTGGAAGACCCGTGGTGCTCAACTTCTGGGCCACCTGGTGCGTCCCGTGCGTCGAGGAGCACATGGCGCTGAAACAGGCGGCGCGGAGCCACGGGTCCGAGGTTCAGTTCTTCGGCATCGTGTTCAACGACGAAGAGGCGCAGATCCAGGATTTCCTGAACTCGCGGGGCGGGGCCTACCCGTCGCTCATGGATCCGAACGGCAAGACGGCGATCGCCTACGGCGTCCATGGCGTTCCCGAGACCTACTTCATCGACCCAAGGGGCGTCATCGTCTCCAAGTTCGTAGGGCCGCTGACCCCGGACGCCCTGAGAGATGAGCTCAGAAAGGCCGGGGCATCGTGAGGCGCGGGGAGATCATGATCAGCCTGATGATCGCGGTGGCGGCGCCGCTGTCGGGCCAAGAGCCGGACGGGCAGGCTCTTGCGCAGGCCGATCCGCTCACGGTCGTCGGTCCTCCGAGGGCCGGGCATCTTTCGGGAAGGGCGCTCGACACGCGGACGGAAGAGGTCAGCGCTCTGCTGCGCTGTCCCGTCTGCCAGGGCCTCTCGGTGGCCGATTCGCCGTCCGACATGTCCGTGAAAATGAAGGCCCAAGTAAAGGAGATGCTGGCCCAGGGATACCGGCAGGAACAGATTCTCGCCTACTTCGAGCACTCCTACGGCGAGTTCGTGCTCTTGAGCCCGCCTCTGCGGGGCGTCAACTGGGTGGTCTGGTTCGCGCCGCTGTTGGGGTTGGCCGGGGGGGCGGCCGTGCTCGCCTGGGCGTTTCGGCGGAAGCCGTTCGCCGCCAAGGTGCAAGCGGTCGAGACATCGGCGCCGCGCGACGGGTCGGAGCGGCTTCCGGGGCCGCATACCCTCCCGGGCGACCCGAAGCTGGCCTCGTACGTGCTCCAGGTTCGCGAGATGGCCGATGGCCCGCGCGCGGGGCCTTCGGCGGGAGGGCGGGTTCTGAGGAATGGGGACTTTCCGGCCGATGGAAACCACGGTGGTTGACTGGCTTCCGCCGCTCGTGGTCCTTGCCGCGGCGATCGCGGCGGGGACGCTCCTTGCCTGGCGGGCTTCCGTCGCCGCACGGAACGTCGCGCGCAACCCCGAGGCCGACTCGCTCGACTTGAGGGACCTCGTCGGCAGGCGGGAGGTTCTCGTACAGCAACTGAGGGAGCTCGAGGACACGTCCGCCAAACGCACCCCCGAACAGCTCGCGCTCGAGCGCTACGCGTTGGAGCTCGAGACGGCGCGAGTCCTAGCGGAGCTGGAGACCGGGAGCGCGGCTCTCGCGCCGCGGCGGCGGAAAGGCGGCCCCGGGAGGGCGCCGGACGCGGCCGCGGAATCTCTCCGCACGGGCCGACACGCCCGGCACAGCTTCCCCTGGGGCGCGACGAGCGTGGCGACTGTGGGCCTGCTCGTCCTGCTCGTGTTCCGGTTCGCCTCGCCGCGCGACCGGGGAGGCTCACTGACCGGTGAAACACCGAGACTTTCCGGCGCCCCCTCCCAAACCGCCGGGGACGCTTCCTCCGTCGCCGAGGAGACGCAACTCAAGGTCGCTGTCGCGCGTAGCCCGGAGGACGTCGAGATGCGGCTCGAGCTGGCACGCGTTTACCTGCTCAAGCAGAACCTGAACGCGGCCTGGAGCGAGACACAGGAAGCCCTCAAACGCTCGCCCGGGGATGCCCGTGCCTTGACCTACGAGGGTCTGATCCGTCTCGCGAATGGCCAGCCGGAGGTCGCGATCGGCCTTCTCAAACAGGCGATCGCGAACAAGCCGGGCCTGGTGGAAGCCCATCTGCAGCTGGCGTTTGCCTACGTGCGCCTGGGCCGCCTTCCGGACGCCGAGGCCACGATCGCGGCGGCCTCGAGCCGCTTTCCCGAGAAGGCGGCGACGATGAGCGAGTTGCTCCGGAGGATGCGCGAGCAGGTGGCTCAGGAGAAGCGTTCCGCCGCGGGCTCGCCGCCTGGCGCCGCGGGGCCGGGCGCGCAGACACGCCATGTCTCCGGCGTAGTGGACCTCGATGTGTCCCTGCGCGGGGCGCTTTCTCCCGGTGCGGTCGTGTGGGTGACCGTGCGTGAAGCCGGGGCCGAGAGGGGGCCTCCGGTCGCCGTGAAACGTCTTCCTGCCTCGACGTTTCCGCTGGCGTTCTCGATCGGGGAAGCGGACACGATGGCCGGCGCGCCGTTTCCCGAGAGGGTCCGCATCGAAGCCCGCGTCGACTCGGACGGGGACCCGACGACTCGAGATCCGTCGGATCCGTTTGCGCGCCTCGACCGAGTGAGCGCGGGAGCGACGAACGTGATCCTGGCCATGAGGCGCTCTTCCGGCGATGTCCCTGCGAAGGATTTCCAGTGAAGAGGCCGACGCCTCTCTTCGGTGTGGTCCGCGTCCTCATCCTCCTGGGGAGTGTTCCGTGCGAAGCCGCGACGTATGTCGTGGATCGCTTGACGGACCTCAACCCCTCGGGTGGGGGACAGGGTGTGAATCTCGTCGGCGACCTGCGCTACGCCATGGGCAACGCGCAGTCGGGAGACGGCATCACCATCAGTGTCACGGGCACGATCAATCTCGCGGGCGCCCTGCCGACCCTCGCGCAAAACATCTCGATCCAGGGACCGGGCGCGAAGCTTCTGACCGTGCATGGCTTGGGGGGCAGCGTTTTCGCGGTAGGCAGCGGCAGGATCGTCGTGCTCTCGGGTCTCAAGATCACCGGGGGGGTCGGAAACGGCGGGGGCATCCTGAATCAGGGCACTCTGACGGTGAACAACTCCACCGTCAGCGGCAACACGGCCGGGGATCCGACCAACGGGAACGGCACCGGCGCCGGCATCTGGAACTACGTCAATGCCACGCTCACGCTGAACGGCTGCACGGTCAGCGGCAACACGGTGGTGGGCGATCTGTCTTACGCGCCGAGTCGCGGCGGCGGCATCGCCAACTACGGGACTGTCACGTTGAACAACTCGACGATCGCCGGAAACACCGCCAACCAGGGGTTCGGCGGCGGGATCTCGAATTCTCTCAATACCAGCACGCTGACGCTGAACAACTCCACGGTCAGCGGGAACTCTTCGCCGGGGA
>JBDTXY010000063.1:0-11066 GCA_040005945.1 Acidobacteriota bacterium | reverse complement strand
CGAGAGAAGGACCGGCCCGGAGTCTTTCGGATCGGGGCCATCGCCGAGCGTTTCGGAATTCACCCGCAAACGCTGCGCATGTACGAGCGGGAAGGCTTGTTGCGGCCGGCCCGGACCGAGGGCAACACCCGGCTCTACGACTCCGACACGATCGAACGCCTGGAGATCATCCTCACCCTGACCCGCCACCTGGGGGTCAACCTCGCCGGCGTCGAAGTGATCCTTCACATGAAGCAGCGGATGGAGACGATGCAGGGCGAGGTGCAGAAGATGCTGGGCGCCTTGCGCGAGGAAAACGATGCGCGGCGCGGGGGGGCCAACCGGACACTCGCGCTGGCCCGGATCCCGGGCCGAGGCTATGCCCTGGTCAAACCCGACCGCTGACCGCCGGCCGCGGCGCCTTCCGCCGCCTCACTCCGTAATAGAATCCGTCCTTTCAAATTGAGGTGGGAGGTTCTGTGAAAAAACTCATTTCCATTCTCGCGGGCGTCGCCTTCGCCGCATGCGCCCTCGCGGAGCTCTCGAAATACAAGGATTGGGACAAGTCGCCCGAGGCCTACTTCCTGACGCCGGCCGAACGGGCCGAGTGGAAGAAAGTCGCCAGCGACGAGGACGCCGAAAAGTTCATCGCGCTCTATTGGGCCAAGAGGGATCCCAGTCCGGGCACGGCGCAAAACGAGTTTCGGGACGAGGTCGGCCGCAAGATCGCCGCCGCGGACCAGCAGTTCAAGATGCCGCGCTACAAGCGGGGCGCCGACTCGATCCGCGGCCGGCTCCTGATCGTCCTCGGCACACCCAGCCGCGCCGCGCAACAAGCCCTCGGGCCGCAAGAGGCTCCGTCCGTCCAGGAGGAAGGCGGCTTCCAGCCGGGTCCCGCCGGCGGTGGCGGCGGCGGCGACGAGTCCGAGCAGAGCATTTCCCTGTGGACCTACGACAAGGAAAAGCTCTCCCCCTTCGGGCTTTCGGAATTGCGAGCGCGCATCCTGCTGGATCAGCGTCGGGGGGTCGATTCCCTGCAGAACAGCGGCGAAGTTGAAAAGGCGCTGGCCGCCGTGGCCGAGAAATCGATCGTCAATCCCAACCCCACGGCCGTCGCATCCGCGGGTCCGACCGCGGCAAGCGAGGCCCCGAAGGCCGCCTCGGCGGCTCCCGTGGCTCCCGCGCTTCCGGCGGGCGCGGGCAAGGGTCCGGCCGCGGCTCCGGCGGCCGCCGCTCCGGCAGCTCCGGCTCCCGCGGCTGGAGCTCCCGCGGCGTCCCTCCAGGCGATCCCCCTCCCGGCGGCTGTGAAGACGGCGCTGCAGGCGGCCGATGGAAAGGGACCCTCGGATGCCGCGTTCTGGTCGGGCACCTTCCGATCCGCTTCGGGCGATCCGTTCCTGGCGCTCCAGTTCTACCTGCCCTCCGACAAGCCCGCCTTGGCCGCGCCGGAGCTCAAGTTCGGAGGCGTGGTGACGAACGAAGGGGGTCAGGAGGTCGGTTCGTTCTGGGAAACGGCCACGCTGTCCGAGGTCGCCGAAGGCACCCGAAAGGACCACGTCTTCGATCGATCGATCCCGCTTCCGGCTGGCAGCTACAAGGGCTCCTTCGGACTCTTCGCCGCCGAGGGGCAGCCGCCGTTGGCGTCCGCGAGAGTGAGCTTTCACCTCGCCGGGAAGTCCGGAGAATTCGAGATTTCGCCCTTGCTGCTCTCCAACGGAATCATTCCGCTGACCAAGCGGCCGGGTCCGGCGGACCCGTTCGTGTTCGGGACGGACAAGCCCATGAAGGTCGAGCCCAAGGGAGATCGCCGCTTTTCCAAGCAGGACAGTCTTTGGTACTTCTACGCCGTCATCAATCCCGCCGTCCCGGCGGCGGCGGCGGAACCCGCCGGGACACCGGCGGCGGCGGCGCCCAAGCCCCGCATCATGACGCGCATCAACGTCCAGCTCGATGGCCGCGATGCGTTCGCCCCGTTCACCGGCCCGGCGGACCTTCAGCCGGTCGGCGAGGGGGCCTACGCGGCGGGCAGCGAGATTCCGCTGGCGTCCTTCGAGCCCGGGTACTACAGCTTTCTCGTGAAGGTTCGAGACTTGAATGCCGCGCCGGGCTCAGTCGGCAACAAGGGCATCGATCGCCGCGAGGACTTTGTCGTCCTCATGCCGGACGGAAGCCTGCCTCAGAAGAAGGCCGCGGCCGCCGCGCCGAAGCCGAAGAAACCGTAGGGAGAGGTTCGGAGCGCGTCCCTGACGCGCTCCGCTCTCGTCATTCCACGCGCAGGCTGGCCCGCGCCGTCCCCATCTTTCCGGTCGCGGCATCCCGCACGTTGACGACGATCCGCACGTTGCCCTTTCGCGTCTCCAGCTGCGCGTCGAAGCGCAGCATCGCGGTCGACGTCGCCTGATCCGCCGGCAGCTGGAAGGACGTCTCCTGGCGGCTGACCTCACTCATGCGACCCTTATCATCCACGGATCCGAAGTAGTACTCCGCGTGCGCGGTCGGTTTGTCTCCGTCGGGGACGAACGTCAGCGCCGAGGCCGGCACTATCACGGTCAACGGAACCAGGAAGTGCTTCTTCGCCGCGCTGGCAGGCTTCGTCTGCAGCTGAACGGGAATGCCGTTGTAGGACAGATCCGATCCCATCGTGGCTCGCGCGCGGTCTCCGACCAAGTCGGCCTCCGAGCGCGGCTCGAAGCCGCGGCGCGCCCTCACGGTGAGGCCGGGCCGTTTGACCTCCACCTTGACCTCCTCGTACTTTCCCGGGCCGACAGCGGACAGGTTGACGCCGACGGAGTAGTAGCTCGAGACGTCGCGGTAGACCCGTGACAGACCCTTCTCGAAGTCGTTGGTGTTCAAGAGCGCCAGGCCCCCGGTCTCGCGGGCCAGAAGCTGCAGCCCGTTCTGCCGGTCCTGACGCGCGATGAAGGTGACTGCGGGGCGGGTTCCCAGCGGGTCGAAGGAGACCCCCTGCCGGCTGCCCACCGTGTCGCCGCCCCCGGCCGGCTCGCCTTCCGGCGCCAGCCCCGAGGCATCGACGGTGTAGAACGTGATCTCGTTGCCGTTGGCGCTGCGAATCGCGGCGTCGACGTCTCCGGAGACGTCCCGGAGGTTCATCGAGCTCAGCGGCGCGGGACCGAAACCTCCCGAGGCGTACTGGGCCATCACATAGCCCGGCTGGAACTCGAAGCCTCCCGTCACGAAGAGAAACACCTTCTTCCCGTTCAAGGGCGTCAGCGTGACGAGCTCCTGCTTCATGCTCACGAGCATCGTTTGGATCTCGGCGCCGACCTCCTGCGCGTATTGCTGCACCAGGGGGATCCGCCCGCCGCGGCGGCGGGGGGAGCTATCGATCAGCGACATCGTCTGTTGCTCGGCCCGCAGCCGCGACATCCCGACGCCCTCGTGCTCGATCCGCGAGAGCGCCGAGAAGATGGACTCCTTGCTCGTCGTCCAGTCCGCCAGAACCTTGGGCGAGCGGTCGAAGACGACGACGCGGGCGGAGTCCTCGGGTCCCAGGCGCGTGATCAGGTCCCGGATCGCCTCGAGGCTGCGATTGCGCAACCCCGGCGGGAGGAACCCCAGATCCACGTAGATCAAGAAGTTGCGGGGGACGAAGGTCTCCTCGCCTTTCTTGTAGGCGGAGAGGACCTGATCGGGCGACGCCGTGGCCAAGTCGGGAGCGTGAATCGTGCCCTGGTCGACCCGGGTGAAATAGTCGACTGAAAACTGCTTGCCCCCGATCTTGACGCTGAAGTCTTCGCGTTTGAGATCGGTGACGGGCTGACCCTTGGAGTCGGTGACGTCGACGTCGAGGTCCAGCACCCGGACCTCCACGCGTTCGGCGAACGTCGGCGTCGTGGGGGATTTCTCCTGGGCAACGGCCGCCGCTGCGCAGAGGGCCAGGAGGCTCGCGAGTCGGATGGGTCGGCGCATGATTCGAATCCTTTCTAAGGCCCGCGATCCCGTATTCGCGCCACGGGCCTGCCTACGAATCCGTCAACGCGCGGACAGCCCGCGAGATTCCGGAGTGTCCTTTTTTGAGGAAATCTTCAGGGATCCGGGCTATTCCCGGACCGCGACGGTCTTCAAGCCCAGGTATTCGAACAGCATGTTGACCTCGGCGGCCAGCTCGTCGGACTCCAGGTCGTCCGGCCGCTCCACGGGCAGGCTGCCGATGGCGCATCCCACGACCGCGGATCGGGCCAAACGGACCACGGCGGCGGCGGCGGTGGGGTCCGTCCCATCGTCGGAGAGGACGGCCTCGAAGTCGCCGGGCAGGCCCCAGATCTCGGCGCGCGAGCGTCCGACCGCCGACCGGTAGGTCTCCAGCAGGGCGCCCCGGAAGGGCCCCGCCGGCAGGTTCATGTCCTGGACGATCTCGAAGAGATCGGCGTAGCCGATGCAGTGGAGCAGACCCAGCGTGTAGCCGCGCTCGCGGGTGATCCCGTAGCGTTCGGCGAAGCGGCCGGCGGCCACGGCGGCTGCCAGGCTCGCCCGCCGCACGGCGCTGGCCGCCGGGTCCTTGGACGGCAAGGCGGGGAAATCGGGAGAGGAGAGGCGATCGATCAAGACCATGGCCGCGCGGGGACCGATGCGCTCGAGCGCCTCGGGCACGGTGCCGACCGAGTTCTCGCGGTCCACGGACAGGGAGTTCGCCAGAATCAGCAGGTCCAGGCTCAAGTACTGGTCGAGTGCCGCGATGGGCACCAACGCCGAAGGATCCAATGGCGGCTTCTTCTTGAGCAGCTCCAGCAGCAGCGTGGCGGTATCGGCGTGGACCGGCCGCATCAGATAGTTGCGGATGAGGCGCTCGCGCAGGCGCCGCGCAAACTCGCGGAAACGCGCCGAGTGTTGGCGGGCTTCGCTCGGGTCCAGGACCGTTCCCATCCGCTCGACCGCTTCCCAGAAGTGGTCCTCGATCCCGTCGGGCAGGAACGGGAGTACCCATGCGTCGGCGGCCTCCCAGGTCTCCCGCCGCTCCTTGCGCGAAAGGCGATGGGTGTCGTCGAGCTGCTTGACTCCCTGAAACGCAACGGCCTGGCCTCGCAGCATCAGCCCGATCCGCAGGATCGGCGTGACGCGATAGGTCGGGTCGTACTCGAAGCTGGCCTCGCGCCACTCGAAGATTTCGAAGAGCAGCTTGCGGGCCAGCTCCTCGACGCGAAGCGACAGCCCATCCAGCGTGTCGTGTCCGTTCTCCAGGATCAGGCGCGTCAAGTTTTCCTGGGTCGTCATGTTGCGCGCCAGCAGCTCGTACAGGGTGGCGGCGGGCAAAGCGCCGCTGCGCAGCAGATGGACTCCGAGCCGGTGCCGGGGCAGCGAGCCCGACACGTAGACGATCTCGCCCTCTTTCCAGTCGAGAGTTCTTCGATCGTGACCCCGGGTCACGACGAGACGTCCCGAGCGGCGGTTCAACTCCATCCATTGGAGCAGGTCCGCCAAGCCGAAGACTTCGAGTCTTCCCCGGAGATGGTCAGTCATGGGGTGTGACTCGCGATTTTAACATCCGCCTTCCGCCCGAAGCCTCGGGACCCTATGAAAGAATCTCGCCCGTGAAGGAGAAGGAGCGGCGCCGGGATGTGCCCGAAACGACCTCCTCCGGCATCCCGATCCATCCCTTCTATGGCATGCCGCCGCCGGGCGAGTTCCCCTTCGTGCGCGGAATTTCGCCCGAGATGTACCGCAGCCGCTACTGGACGATGCGCCAGTACGCGGGCTTCGGGTCGGCACGGGAGTCCAACCGGCGCTATCGCTATCTGCTGGAGCAGGGCCAGACCGGGCTTTCGGTGGCTTTCGACCTGCCGACCCAGATGGGCTACGACTCCGACGACCCGGCGGCGCGGGGCGAAGTCGGCAAGGTCGGCGTGGCCATCGCTTCCATCGAGGACATGCGCGTCCTGACCGAGAACCTGCCTCTGGATCGGGTCTCGATCTCCATGACGATCAATTCGACGGCCGCGATCCTGATGGCCCTCCTGCTCTCCGTGGCCCGCGAGAGGGGCATCGACTGGAAGGCGCTGTCTGGGACCGTCCAGAACGACATGCTCAAGGAGTACATCGCGCGGGGGACCTACATCTTCCCGCCGAGGGCCTCCCTGAAGATCACCACGGACATCCTCGCCTTCTGCGGCGTCGAGGCACCCCGCTGGAACACGATCTCGATCTCCGGTTACCACATCCGGGAGGCGGGATCGACCGCCGTCCAGGAGGTTGCCTTCACGCTCTCCAACGCGATCGCCTACGTCGAGGCGGCCCTGGCGCGCGGGCTGGGCATCGACGACGTGGCGCCGCGACTGTCCTTCTTCTTCAACGCGCACTCCAACTTCTTCGAGGAAGTGGCGAAATTCCGGGCGGCCCGCTCGCTCTGGGCCGAGATCGTGCGAGACCGTTTCGGGGCGACCGATCCCCGCTCCTGGCTCCTCCGTTTCCACACGCAGACGGCCGGTTCCACGCTGACCGCGCAGCAGCCCGAGGTCAACGTCGTCCGCGTCGCCTTGCAGGCGCTGGCGGCGGTCCTGGGCGGCACGCAGTCCCTGCATACCAACGCGAGGGACGAGGCCCTGGCGCTGCCCACGGAGGAGTCGGCGCGGCTGGCGCTGCGAACCCAGCAGGTCATTGCCTACGAGAGCGGCGTGGCGGATGTGGCCGATCCCCTGGGAGGCTCGCACTTGATCGAGGCGTGGACGGAGGAGATCCGGGAGCGCGCGCGCGAGCGCATGGCCAAGGTCGACGCGCTCGGCGGCGCGGTCGCGGCGATCGAGCAGGGGTTCTTCCAGCGGGAGATCGAGGACGCGGCCTACGCGGCGCAGCGCGAGGTCGAGGAAAACACGCGGCGGGTGGTCGGGGTCAATATCTTTCGCGACGACCACGAGACGCCGACCCCGATCCTGTCGGTCGATCCGAAGATCGAGCCGGAGCAGATCGGCCGGTTGCGTGCGTTTCGCGCCTCACGCGATGCGGCGGCCGCCCGCCGCGTGCTCGCGTCGCTCCAAACCGCGGCGCGCGAGGACCGCAATCTCATGCCGCCGTTGATCGAGGCCGTCGGAAGCGGTGCGACCCTGGGCGAGATCGTCGGCTCACTCAAGGAAATCTACGGGGAGCATCAACCCGGAACCGACTTCAGACCACGTTAAGTTTCGTTTTCTGAGTCGGTTGCACGTGTGGAAAAAGAACCCACGCCCATTTCTCGCCCCCCAGTCTCTGCACACCCATTTGGGCATTTGGCCTAAAGCGCTGATGCGAGACGGGTTGTTGTGTCGCACAGGACTCGGTGCATTTTGCTCTTCGAACGGCGTTTTCGCGTTTTTTCACCCATTTCCGCAGGGATTTCGACAGGGTTTTCCGCCGGCTCTACGGAAAACTGATTTCCGCGAAGCAGGCGTGTATTTTTGACGAGTTTTCAGTTCCCAGTTCTCAGTTTTCAGTTCTGCGCTCGGGACTGATGACTGACTCACTGACAACTGAAAACTCGCTCTCTAGACCCCGATTTTCGGGCACAGCGGATTGACCGGACACTCTCCGCACAACGGCTTGCGGGCGGTGCAGATCCGGCGTCCGTGAAAGATGAGAAGGTGAGCGCCCAGCGTGCGCCGCCCTTTGGGAACCAGCACGCTCAGGTCCTGCTCGACGCGGATCGGATCCGTTTCTCGCGTGAAACCCAGGCGGCGGGAGAGGCGTCCGACGTGGGTGTCCACCACGAAGCCTTCGTCTTTCCCGAACGCGTTGCCCAGCACGACGTTGGCGGTCTTGCGTCCGACCCCCGGCAGCTGCACCAGCGCCTCCATCGTGTCGGGGACTCTGCCGCCGTGCTCGGCCGCGATCGCAGCTCCGGCGGCCCGGATGCTCCGGGCCTTCGCGTTGAAGAAGCCCGTCGACCGGATCTCGCGCTCGAGCTCGCCCCGTGGCGACCGCGCGTAATCGGCGGCGGTCTTGTACTTGGCGAAGAGCTGCGGCGTGACCATGTTGACGCGCGCGTCGGTGCACTGCGCGGAGAGGATCGTGGCGACCAGCAGCTCGAGCGGGCTGGAGTGGTTGAGCGCGCACTTGGCGTCGGGATAGGCGCGCTTGAGCCGCCGGAAAATCGCCGAAGCACGGCGTTTCTTTTGGCCGAACGTCTCCTTCGGCTTCCGTGGCATCCGAGGCATTCTGTCATCCCGAGCGAAGCGAAGGACCCCTTTAGAGTCACGGTGCGCCTCCGATCGGGATGACGAAGGCAGGCCGCAAGACGGCGCTGCTCCGACTCGGATCGCGTGGCTGCTGGTTGCGGCCGGGATCGCCGCCGTGCTGTTCGCGACGTCGCAGTAGGGCCCGGTCGTGTCCTGGGATTCCCTGGTTATTTGCATTTTGCCGCGAATCGTCCAGCGCCGACCCGACGATCGCGCAGCCGGTTCGGAAGGCTCCTGCGCCTGTTCATCCCCGTCTATGCGGTGTTCAAGGCCCGGTTGTCGATTCCGCTGATCGCTAGAGACGAGATCTGCCGGATCTATGGATTCGGTCAGCCGCCGCGTTGACCCGCGACGGCCGTCGGTTTCTGACTCTTACCGCTTCTTGAGGTCCGCGATCACTTCGCGGCTGGCGTTGGCGCCGGGCGCGCCCGTCACGCCGCCGCCGGGGTGGGTTCCGGACCCGCAAAGATAGAGACCGCGGACCGGCGTCCGATACTGGGCCCAATCCAGCAGGGGCCGCATCGTGAACACCTGATCCAGTGTGGTCTCGCCGTGGAAGACGTGCCCTCCCGTCAAGCCGTACGTCTCCTCCAGGTCAACCGGCGTGAGCACCTGCCGTCCCACGATCGAGGACTTCAGATTCGGGGCGTAGGCCGCGATGGTTTCCACGACGCCATCTCCCATCGCCTCGCGCCGGCTCTTCCAGTCCCCGTCCTTCAACCGGTACGGCGCGAACTGGGCCGCCACCGACATCACGTGGGAGCCGGCCGGGGCCAGCGAGGGATCCGAAACGGTCGGAATCGTCACGTCGCAATACGGATGCGGCGAGAAATCGCCGTACTTGGCCGCGTCGTACGCGCGTTCGAGATAGTCGACGTCCGGGCCGATGTGAATGCGACCGGACAGCGCGGAGGATCCATTCGAGCCGACCGAGCCCGCCGCCGAGAAATCCGGGAGCGCCGAGAGCGCCAGGTGCACCTTGGCCAGCGCCCCCGCGGATCGGTAGTTGCGGATCTTCTGGATGAAGTCGGGGTCCAGATCGACCGGATCGATCAAGCCCAGCAGCGTGGCCTTGGGGTCGGCGTTGGAGACGACGGCCCGGGCGGGAATCTCCTCGCCGCTCGCCAGGACGACGCCGGTGGCAGCGCCGCCGTTGGTCTGGATGCGGGAGACCTGCGCTCCCGTGCGGATCTCGGCGCCGAAGGCGCGGGCCGCGGCGGCGAGGGCCTGCGTCAGCGCGCCCATGCCGCCGCGAACGAAGGCGGCCGGACCCGCCGCGTTCGCGTCGGTCGCGCTCTGGAGGATCAGGGGCAGGCTCGTTCCGGCGGACCAGGGGCCGGCGAACGCGCCGAAGATCCCCCGCCCCGCCACCGCCGCGCGCAGGAGCTCCGTCTCAAAAAACTCGGAGACCAAGTCCGCCACCGCCATCGGGCCCCAGCGCAGGAGCCGGAAGGCGTCGCGGCGGGGCAGCGCCTTGAAGCGCCGGCCCACGCCGAAGAGGTTCCACATCTCCGAGAAGGACGGGTCGTCGATGGACGGGGGCGTCATCGTGACCAGAGGCGCGAGCACGCGCCCGATCCGGCCGAGGCTGGCGTGGAACGCGAGATAGCCCTTGGCGTCGTGCGCCGAGATCTTCTCGAGCTCCCGGGCCGTCTTCTCCGCGTCGGCATAGAGCCGGATCGCGCGGCCGTCGGGTCCCGGAGCGAACACCCGTGTGTCGCTCGGGATCCAGGAGAGGCCGTGGCGGTCCAGGCCCAGGTCGGCCGAGATCGAAGGCAGGAAGGGGCCGGCGCCGTGCAGCACCGACGAGCATCGGAAGCCCGGCGCGAACTCCTCGGTGACCGCGACGCCGCCCACGGTCGCCCGCCGCTCCAGGACCAGGGGCTTCCTCCCGGCCTTGGCGAGGTAACACGCCGCGACCAAGCCGTTGGGCCCGCCGCCGACGATCACGACGTCGCGCGCTTGCATCGTCGCCGTCAGGCCCTTCCGCGCTTCCAGTCTTCCAAGACCTTCTCGGCGGCGTTCTTGCCGTTGGCGCCCATGATGCCGCCGCCCGGGTGGGTGGCCGAGCCGCACATGTACAGGCTGCGGATGGGGGTGCGGTATTGGGCCCAGCCCGGGGCGGGGCGCAGGAAGAAAAGCTGCTCGAGCGTCAACTCTCCCTGGAAGATGTTCCCTTCCGACAGCCCCCACTCGCGCTCCAGGTCCAGCGGCGTGACGACCTGCCGGTGCTTGATGATGCTCTTGAAATTGGGGGCGTGCTCGGTGATCGTGTCGACGACCGTGTCGCCGAAGTTTTCCTTCTCCTTGTCCCAGTCGCTGTCCTTGAGGTTGTACGGGGCGTACTGGACGAAGCAGGACATCACGTGCTTGCCCGGCGGGGCGAGCGAGGGGTCCGTCAGCGTCGGGATCACGATGTCGATGTACGGGCGGCGCGAGAAGTGGCCGTACTTGGCGTCGTCGTAGGCGCGCTCCATGTACTCGATGGACGGGGAGATGGAGATCGCGCCCCGCAGATGCGCGCCGGAGCCGGGCATCGCCTTGAAGTCCGGCAGCGCGTCCAGCGCGAAGTTGACCTTGCCCGAGGAGCCCCGGAACTTGTAGCGCTTGATGTCCTCGACGAAATCCCCCGGGAGCTCCTTCTCTCCGACTAACTTCATGAAGGTCATCCGCGGGTCCACGCTGGAGGTCACCACGCGCGCGTCGATCTCCTCGCCGTTCTCCAGCACCACGCCCACGGCCTTGCCGCCCTGGAGCTTGATGCGGGCGATTCCCGCCTTGACCCGGATCTCGACACCCGCCTCGCGGGCCGCCGCGGCGATCGCGTTGGAGATGGCGCCGGTGCCGCCGCGCGCGAAGCCCCAGGAGCGGAACGCG
The DNA here is from genome assembly GCA_040005945.1 of Acidobacteriota bacterium. Classification (GTDB taxonomy): domain Bacteria; phylum Acidobacteriota; class Thermoanaerobaculia; order UBA5066; family Gp7-AA6; genus DAHUXD01. The sequence goes on along the minus strand of JBDTXY010000063.1, from coordinate 48 downwards.
CCGTCGATCTCGCCCATGTAGTGGTGGAGCAGAACGTAGGCCGTGCCG
>JBDTXY010000062.1:0-11117 GCA_040005945.1 Acidobacteriota bacterium | reverse complement strand
GAAGACGCGATGGAGCGGCGTCTTCTTGAAGTTGGTCATGTTGATCGAGACCTGAACGATGCCCCGTTCGGCCAGCTCCACGCCCATGGCCTTGACGTAACGAAAGCCGCCGGAGAGATGCCGGATGGCCTTTGCGATCCGGTCCGCGATGGCCACGTCGGCGGTTCCCAGGTTGATGTTGTACGCGATCAGGAAGGTCCGCGCCCCCATGGCGACGGCTCCGGCCGACGGGTGCGGCTGGTCCGGACCGTAGTCGGGCTTCCACCGCGGGTCCTTCATCTTCTCGCCGAAGCCCTCGAACTGACCCTTCCGGACGTCCGCGAGGTTGCGCCGCGACGGATCGGAGGCGGACTCCTCGTAAAGGAACACGGGGACGGCGAACCGCTGCGCGATTTCGGCGCCCACCTCTCGGGACAGCGCCACGCAGTCCTCGACGCTGCTGCCGCGAATCGGAATGAACGGGACCACGTCCACGGCTCCCATGCGCGGGTGCTCTCCCCGATGCGTGCGCAGGTCGATGCGCGGCAGGGCCGCCTCGAACAAGGAACGGACACCGGCGCGAACGGCCTCGGCGTCCCCGACGAACGTCAGGACGCTGCGATTGTGCGAACCGTCCGAGGAGACATCGAGAAGCCGGAGGCCGGGGACGCGCCGCAGCGCCGCTGCCATTTCCTCGATCGCCGCCCGATCCCGGCCCTCGGAAACATTGGGTACGCACTCGATAATCGTTCGCATGTCGGAAGTTCCTGCCTCCGGGCAGTTTATAATCAGAGCAACGTGACCCAGAAGAACCACAACCCCGCCGCATCCGGGGGAATCGGCCGGTGAGCGCTACGCCCGGTCCGACCTATCCCGGCAACCCCTCCCTGCCGCGCGAGGTCCGGGACAAGATCCTCTCGACCTTCCGGCACACCTTGAACCTCTTCCGGGAGAGCAAGCTCGACGACTGCATCATCGGGTGCGACTTCATACTGAAGATGGACCCCCGCTTCACGCCGGCCCGCCAGCTGATGGAAAAGGCCAAGAACCCGGCGGCGGACGTGGACATTTCCGTGCTCGAGGATATCGTCGCGGAGACGCCCACCCGCCAGGAGCGCGTCGCCTCGGCGGATACCGACGGGCTGCTGGTCCGCGCCGCGGAGAGCTTCAACGCGCGGGACTTCGACGCCGCGATCGCCGCCGCCGAGGAAGTCCTCAAGGTACTTCCGGGCAATCACAACGCCATGGAGATCCTGGAAAAGGCCCGGCAGAAGAAGAATGCCGAGCCTCAGTTCGAGGTGGCCCGCCAGCGCGCGCTCGCGGCGCTCGACGGGCATCGGATGAACGAGGCCCACTCCGCGTGGGAAAAGATGCGGTCGTTGGACTCCGAGCATCCCGCCGTGGCGGTTCTGGAGCGGCGACTCAACGCGACGGCGCCCTCGGCCGCGGCCACGCCCCCGCTCACGCTCGGGGCGGAAGCCCCGGATGCGCCGAAGCCCTCCAACGAGGACACCAATCCCGGGTTCGCGGCTCCTCGGGCCGCACCGGCCCAGGAGGCCCCCACCGGCGGACTCGACGATCTTTCGCTCGATTCCCTTTCGCTCGACGAGCTCGAAAGCAATGCCGTCGTGCCGCCCACGGACTTTCGTCAACCGACGTTTGGCCCGCTGGCGACGTCGAGCGAGGAGCCGGCGGGAGCGCCCGGCGGCGACTTCATGGCCAGCGATTCGGCCATTCCTCCGGATCTGTGGAGCTCGTCTCCCGCCGAAGAGCTCGACAGCTTCCAGGCGGCCTCGTCATCGTCCTACTCCTCCGAACCGTCCTCGGCGTTCTCCTCGGCGGAGGGTCAGCCGGCCGCGGAATCCGAGCCCCCGACGCAACAGCATGAGATCGAAGGGCTCCTCTCGCAGGGCGACGAGGCGGCGCGCTCGGGCAACCGGCAGCAAGCGATCGAGATCTGGTCGCGCATCTTTCTGATCGACATCAACAATCTGGACGCGGTCGGGCGGATCGAAAAGGCCCGGCAGGACATGGCCGAAGGCAACCGGAGGATCGCCGAAGGGCTCAAACAGGGCCGCGAGCGTTTCGAAGCGGGCGATTTTACGGGCGCGCGAGAGACCTTCCTGGAGGTCCTCGCGGCCGACGAGACCGATGCGACCGCTCGTTCTTACCTGGAGCGCATCGAGCAGGAGCTCGCCCGGCCGTCCTCGGGCCTGGATCTCTCGCGCAAGGCGCCGCAGGGCGACATCCTGGCGGAGGAGATGGCTCAGAGTGCGGAGCACCAGGTCCGCGAATCCGGGGCCAAGGCCAATCCCTCGTCCGCCGCCGCCGCCCCGCGCCGTCCCATCGACAAACGGTTCGTCATGGCTCTGGCCGGAGCCGCGGTCCTGGCGATCGGAGTCGGCGCGTATTACATGCTGCGCCCGGCCTCCAACAAGGGAGGAACCGGCGCGGCCGGAGGCGGGCCATCGCTGGAGCACGCCACGATGCTCTTTCGCGAGGGAAAGCTGGCCGAGACCGTCGCCGAGCTGCGGCAGATCCCGGCGGAGCACCCCGACTACGCCCGCGCCCAGAAGCTCCTGAGCTCGCTGACGCGCAAGGGCGGGGAAGAGACCTCGGCCGGCTCCTCGGAGGCCGCTCCGGCGGAGGCGCCCAAGTCCGCGGCCGGCCCTCCCGCCGAGGCCGTCCGGCTGCGGGCCGAGGGCGACAAGGCCCTGGCCGAAAAGCGCTACATCGACGCGTTGAAGAGCTTCAATCTGGCGGCCTCCGCATTTCAGTCGGATCCGACGTTCACGCTGTCCCTGGGCGCGGCCTCGGAACGGGTCGCCGAGCTGACTCCCGCCGTCAAGCTGTACAACGAGGGCGAGTACGAGACCGCGGTGCCGATCCTGTGGCGCATCTTCCAGGCCGATCGGACCAACCAGGACGCGCGCTCCTATCTGCTGCGCTCGTACTACAACCAGGGGGTCGCGCAGCTCCAGAACGGCCTGTTTCCGAAGGCTGCGGAGAGCTTCTCGGAGGTCCTGGCGATCGATTCCGAGGATGCGGATTCCATCCGGCACAAGAAGTTCGCGCAGCGCTATCTCAAAGGCGACCTCGACCTGATGGGCCGGATCTACGTCCGCCACATCCAGCAGAGGCCCTAGCTCCCATCACATGCGGGAACCACGCCGCTCTCTCGACGACTTCCCGCTCCACGATGGGGAGCCCGGCGAAGCCTGGGGCGCTCGGGAAACGCCGTCCTCGGTCGCGCCGGCGGCGCCCACGTCGGGAGCGGTGGCCCCGATGGGGCACCGATGGAGCGCCGCGGCCGCGGACGCCGCCGCGATCCTCGCGATCGGCGCCCTGGCCATCCTCGGAGCGCGTTGGGTGACGGGATCCGTCCCCCGGCTGTCCGGGGTGGCATGGGCCCTGGCATTTCTGCTCTTCCTCTCGTTCTTCGCGACGGTGCCACCGCTGGTCCTGTTCGGCAAGACCTTGGGGATGGCGCTGGCAGAGCTGTCGGCGCGATCGGGGATGGCCGCCGGAATCTCCGCCACGGCCGCGTTCCGGCGCTGGGTCGGCACTCTGGGCACGGTCGCCGCCCTTGGCATGCCTTTGCTCTGGACGGCCCGCGCACCGGAGTCGCCGACGCCGGCGGACCGGTTCTCGGGCCACCCCTTGACGCTTGAGTAGCCGGCGGCGACCGCTGCGCGTCGCGGTCGCGCAGATCGATACGACCGTGGGCGACTTCTCGGGCAACACGCGCAAGATCCTGGAGGGCGGCCGCCGGGCCGAAAAGGCGGGAGCCGACGTTGTGCTATTTCCCGAGCTGGCCGTCTGCGGCTATCCCCCGCGCGACTTCGTCGAGCGCCCGTCCTTCGTCGCGGAGACCGAGCGCGCGAGCGCGCGCGTGGCCCGGGCCGCCGGCTCCAGCGTCTGGATCTTCGGCACGCTGCTGCGCAACCGCGGCAAGAGCGGGCGGCCCCTCTTCAACGCGGCCATGGCGGCGCGCGGCGGCGAATCCATCGGCGTCTACCGCAAGCGCCTCCTGCCGACCTACGACGTGTTCGACGAGGGCCGCTACTTCGAGCCCGGCAATCGCCCGCTCGTGATGCGGGTCGCGGGCCACCGGGTCGCGGTGACGATCTGCGAGGACATCTGGAACGACAAGACCTTCTGGAAGCGGCCGCTTTACCCGACCGATCCGGTCTCGGAGCTCAAGCCCGCGTCGGCGGACCTTCACGTCAACATCTCCGCGTCCCCCTACACGATGGGAAAAAACCGGCTGCGCCGCCGCATGATGCGGCAGATCGCCCTGCGCACCGGAGTGCCGCTGGTGCATTGCAACCTGGTCGGCGGCAACGACGGGCTGGTCTTCGACGGCGCCTCGACCGCGTTCGACGCGCGCGGCCGTCTGGTCGGCGCCGGAAAGCGCTTCGAGGAAGATTTCTGGACGATCGACCTTCCGGGCGGCCGGAGCACCCTTGCGGATCCGGAGTCCAACGTGGCAGGCCTGCGGCGCGCGCTGGTGCTCGCGCTCTCCGACTATGCCCGGAAGTGCAGCTTCGAGAGCGTGGTGCTGGGACTCTCCGGGGGCATCGATTCCGCGGTCACGGCCGCCCTTGCCAGCGAGGCGATGGGCCCCGAGCGCGTCCTGGGCGTTGCGATGCCGGGTCCCTACTCCTCGGCCGGAAGCCGGCGGGATGCCGAGGCGCTGGCGCTGCGCCTGGGAATCCAGTTCGCCGAGGTGCCGATCGGGCCCGTGTTCGAGTCCTATCGCGCGACGCTCCGTCCGGCGTTCGGGTCCGGCGATTGCTCCGTGGCCGAGGAGAACCTCCAGGCGCGCATCCGCGGCGCTCTGCTGATGGCTCTCTCCAACCGCTTCGGCCATCTCGTGCTGTCGACGGGCAACAAATCGGAGGTCGCCCTGGGATACTGCACGCTCTACGGCGACATGGCCGGAGGCTACGCGCTGCTGTCGGACGTCCCGAAGACGATGGTGTATGCGCTGGCCGATCTGATCAACCGCGACCGGGAGCGCATTCCGCGCTCGTCCATCGAGAAGGAGCCCTCGGCGGAACTGCGGCCCAACCAGAAGGACTCCGATTCGCTGCCGCCCTACGCCAAATTGGACCCGCTCATCGAGGGGCTGGTCGACCTCGCGTTGCCCGTCGCCAAGGCTGCGTCCCGCGCCGGCGTCTCGGTGGCGCTGGCCCGGAAGATCGCGAGCCGCATCGACCGCAACGAGTACAAGCGGCGGCAGATGCCTCCGGGACCCAAAGTCACCGCGCGGGCCTTCGGGGACGGCCGGCGCTATCCGATCGCGCAGAAGTTCCGTGTCTGATCCGGCCGCGGACGAGAAATACGCCTGGAAGGAGATTCCGGGCTCCTCGCACGACCGGCTGCGACGCCGTCTGCGCGACTTGCCTGCGGGACTCCGGCTGCTGGACCTCGGGGCCGCGGGAGGCCATCTGGGCCGCGCGCTGCGCGATCACTGCGAGTTTCTGGCGGGCGTCGAGCCGGACGAGATGGTCCCGGAGTCCGCGCGACAGGGTTACGACGACTGGAGGCAGACCGACGCCCTCGCCGCGGGGACCTGGGAGCGGCCGTTCGATGTGGTCGTCTGCGCAGACGTGCTGGAGCACATGCCCAGGCCCGAGGAGCTTCTGCGGCGCATCCGGGGTTGGCTGCGGCCGGGAGGCACGCTACTGGTTTCGCTGCCGAACGTGGCCAACATCACCGTGCGCGCTTCGCTGCTGGCCGGGCGGTTTCCGTACGCGGAACGCGGCATCCTGGACCGCACGCATCTGCGCTTCTACACCCGGGAATCGGCGCGGGCCCTGATCGCCGGCGCGGGATTCTCCATCCGCGCGGTCGAGGCAACGGCGATGCCCTACGAGCTGGCTGTGAGCGCCCTCGCGCTTCCGCCCTGGCGCGACCCCGTGCGCGGCTTCGCGAACGCGTCGGCCCGCGTCTGGCCCACGCTCTTCGGATATCAGTTCATCGTGGACGCCGTCAGCCGATGACGGCGTCCCTGGTGATCCCGGCATACAACGAGCACAACCGCATCGAGTCCTGCGTGCGGAAGGTCGCGGAATGGGTCCGCACGGGCCCCGGCGGCCTGAACTGGGAGATCATCCTGGTCGACGACGGCTCGACCGACGACACGGCCCGGCTGGCGCGCGCGCTCGCGGAGAGCGAGAAGGTCGCGCTGACCGTGCTCTCGTATCCGGAGAACAGCGGAAAGGGAACGGCCATCCGCACCGGAGTGCTGGCCTCGGTCGGAGACCCCGTGCTGATCTCGGACACCGATCTCTCAACACCCCTGTCGGAATGGGAGAAGCTCGCGGCGCAGCTGCCAGCGCATCCCATCGCGATCGGCTCGCGCGCGCTTCAGGACGAGTTGGTGCGCAAGCGCCAGTCGTTCCATCGGGTCCTGCTGGGACGCGCGGGCAATCGGCTCATCCAACTGTTGGCGGTTCCCGGAATCCAGGATACGCAGTGCGGCTTCAAGCTCTTCCGCGGCGACGTGGCGCGTGAGCTCTTCCGACAGGCGCGGATCGCCCGGTTCGCCTGGGATGTCGAGATCCTCTACCTCGCCCGGCGCAGCGGCCTCTCCATCGCCGAAGTGCCGGTGCTCTGGTTCAACTCGCCCGAGTCCAAGGTGCGCGTGGTCCACGACGCCGTGCAGGCCCTTTGGGACCTGCTGCGCATCCGGTGGATCCACCGGTCGAAAGGCCGCAGGGCTTAGCCGGGGCTCGGCCCGGCACGCGCCGCGTAGCGCCGTGCGATCGCCGCGCCCACCAGCGGCGCAAGTCCCGCGCAGGTTCGCAGCAAAGTGGTCTGGATGAGCCACTCCGGCCCGCGCACCGCGAACGCTGGCAGGACGAGATAGGCCGCGCATCCGCACGCGGCCAGCGCCAGGAGCCGGCGCGAGCACGCATCGGGTGAACCCAGGAAGATCAAGACCGCCCCCAGACCCAAGCCGGCGATCCCGATGAGGCCTGGCAGGCGCGTGGCGGACGCGAGCGCCTCGCCCAGCCTCCCGAACGAGAACGAGGAGAAATCCAGATCTCGCAGGGGCAAACGGCCTCGCCACGCCAGATGCAGGCTGTGCACGAGGAGCGCCGAGGGCAGAGCGGTCAGAGCGAGGCGCAGGCGCCGCGGACCCCCGAACAGCAGGGCGAGGGCGCAGCCTGCGGCGGCGAAGAAGAGACCCTCGTTCTTGGTCGCCGCGATGACGGCCGCCGCCAGAGCCAGCCGCCGGAGCGCGCCGCGGTCCCGAGGATCTGCCGCGTCGCACAGCGCCGTTCCGAAAAGCAGAAGGCCGAACGCGAGGGGCACCTCGGCCAATCCCGTCAGGAAGCCGGAGTAGAGCGGCTCGAAATTGGCCAGGATCGCCGCCGCGCAGAGGACGACCTCGCGCGACGCCCCGCGCCGCCGGAGCCAGCCGCACAAGACGGCGAGCGTGGAGATCTGAAACAGCGGGAACAGCAGCGCCATCGCGTGATCGTCCCAGCGCCCGGTCAAGAACGAGACGCCCGCGTACAGAAACGGAAGCCCCAACGGATACTCGGGATGCGAGAAGCCCAGCTCCGAGGATGCGTAGAGGCGTGCGGGCAAAGCGGCGGATCCGAAGATGGTCTTTCCCTTCAAGCCCCAGATCGCCAGGAAGTCGTTGGACCACATCGGCTCGGTCAGCGCCTGCAGCGCGAACACCGCGACGCCGAGGATGACCAGGGCTCCGAGGACGCCGACCGCGAGGGGCGTTTCGCGCTTCGGGTCGCGCGGTTCGGGTTCGGCGGGCGCCGTTTCCGGAGCGAAACCCGAAACCCGAAACCCGAGACTGATCGCGAGGCAGGCCCCGGAGAGGATCCCGAACCCGATCCACCCGGGTCGCACGTGAAGGAGAAACGAAAGCGGGACGAAGCTCGCGAGCAGTCCGCAGGCAATCGCGTAGCTCCAGCCGAGGCGCTCGAGACGAAACTCCCTCCGGCGCGGAAAGAGCGCGCTGCTGATTCCCCAGCCGAGGACGGAGGCCAGGAGCGCGACGCCGCCCACGCGCAGCAGCGACAGGACAAACGCGGTCACGGCTCGGGCTCCAGCAGCGCGCCCTCGTTCCACTGGACCAGGACCCGGCATCCGGCAGGCCGGTGCGTGCCGTAGGCCGCGATGATCCACCCCTCCGGCAGCGGCGTTGCCGAAAGCCGGACGGGCCGGGGCGCCATCTGATACGCCGCGAGGTAGAGGTAGGGGTTCTCCTCGGGCACCCCGATCACCGCGACGCCCTGGGCCGATGCCGGGAGCCGCCGCCGCGCGCCCTCCAGGAACGAGAAGTATCCGCGGTCGAACGCGGTCCCCGAGCCGCCCAGGCGCCGGACGGCGAGCTCGCGGGGCGCAAACCGCGACAGGGAGACCCATCGCCGCGCCAGCTCCGTGGGCGAATGCCGCAACAGAACCAGGACCAGCAGGAGCGCTGCCGCGCCGGCGGCGGCCCTCGCCCGAACCGATCCGGACGTGATCACACCAGCGGGAACGCGGCGCAGAGCTGCGAGACCGTGCGCCGGACTTCTCGGGCGACCTCGGCGTCTTCGCCGGAGTCGAGCGAGCGCGCCAGGGCGCCGGCGATGACCTCCATCTCTTCGGAGCCCATCCCGCGGGTCGTGACCGCCGGCGTCCCGATCCGGATGCCGGAGGCGACCGCCGGCGGCCGCGTGTCGAACGGGATCGTGTTCTTGTTGACCGTCAGGCCGACCTGCTCGAGCCGCTTCTCGGCGTCCTTGCCCGAGATCCCCCGCGCGCCGACGTCGATCATCATCACGTGGTTGTCGGTCCCGCCCGAGACGAGGCGAAATCCCCGGCGCACCATCGCCTCGGCCAGCGCCTTGGCGTTGGATACCACGCGCTTCTGGTACTCCACGAAATCCGGGGTGGCGGCCTCCGCGAACGCCACGGCCTTGGCCGCGATCACGTGCTCGAGCGGACCGCCCTGCACCCCCGGGAAGACGGTGCGATCCAGGTCCTTGGCCAGCGCCGCGCGGCAGAGAATCAATCCGCCGCGCGGACCCCGCAGCGTCTTGTGCGTGGTCGTCGTGACGAAGGGCGCGTGCGGCACCGGGGAGACGTGCAGGCCCGCGATGACCAGGCCCGCGATGTGCGCGATGTCGGCCATCAGGACCGCTCCGATCTCGTCGGCGACGGCGCCGAATCGGGCGAAGTCGATCTCCCGCGAGTAGGCGGAGGCTCCCGCGATGATCAGCTTGGGGCGATGCTCTCGCGCGAGTGCCGCCAGCGCGTCATAGTCGATGCGTTCGTCTTCGCGGCGCACGCCGTACGCCACGACCTTGTATTCCCGTCCGGAGAAGGAGAGCGGATGGCCGTGCGTGAGGTGCCCTCCGTGGCTCAGATTCATCCCCAGGATCGTGTCGCCGGGCTGGAGCGCCGTCAGATAGACGGACATGTTGGCCTGAGAGCCGGAATGCGGCTGCACGTTGGCGTGCTCGGCGTGGAAGAGGGCCTTGGCCCGGTCGATGGCCAGCTGCTCGACGTGATCGATGAACTCGCAGCCCCCGTAGTAGCGCTTGCCGGGGTAGCCCTCCGCGTACTTGTTGGTCAGCACCGAGCCCTGCGCCTCGCGCACCGCGCGCGAGACCCAGTTCTCCGACGCGATCAGCTCGATGCCTTCGTTCTGGCGGCGCTCCTCGGCCGCGATCCAGCGGGCGACCTCCGGATCGACCACGGCGAGGTCGCGGTCCATGGCGGCGGCGGGACGGATCGCGGTAGACATCGGCTCCCCTTTTCTCTCTTCGGCTATTCGACGACGAGCTGACGATACTCGGAGTTGCAGTAGCTGTCGGTCATGCCGGCGATGTGGTCCGCGATGATCCGGTAGAACGCCGGCTGCGGCCGGTAGCGCTGCGCGACCTCACCGTCGACCTGGCCCAGCGGGGCCTCGCGCAGGAATCGGACGGACAGCTCCCGCTCCATGGCGCGCAGGACGTCGTCCGGCAGCAGCCGCGGATTGTCCCGGTAGGCGGCGAAGACTCCCGCCAGCACGCGGCGCGCGTGCCCGTCGTGGCGCGAGACCGGGAAGGAATGGATGATGTGGCGGTAGACGAACTCCCGGAGCTCGGAGTACAGACGTCTGCCCGCGTCCGAGAAACCCACCAGGTCCGCGGGCAGCTTGGAGCGGCGCGCGTAGAACTCGTCGGGCGTGGAGACGCGGGTAGACTCCAGCCAGCGCTCGATGCGCGCGCGCGATCCCTCGAGGAGGTCGGAGGTCAGCGTGGCGATCATGCCGCGGATCAGCGACGCGCGCCGGGAGACGGGATCGTTTCCGTAGCCGCGGTCGGCGCGAACCAGGCGCGTGATCGCCAGCTCTTCGATGGCCGGCTCCTCCGTCAGCGACAGCCCGTCTTCCAGATCGTGCGTCTGCTGGGCGATCTCGTCGGACCAGTTAACGACCTGCGCTTCCAGGCTGCCGCCGGACTCCAGCCGCAGGCCGTCCTGGAAATCGAGCGGGAAGGGAAAGTCGGCCGTCCAGGACGTGTGCTTGAAGACGCCCTCGCGCACGTCGTGCGTCAGGTTCAGGCCCGGCTCTTCGTACCGCTTCTCCAGCCGATCCACGACGCGGACCGATTGATAGTTGTGCTTGAAGCCTCCGGCCTCCGGATGGCTGTCGCGCAAGAGCCGGTCCAGGACGTATTCCCCGGAATGCCCGAACGGGGTGTGGCCCAGGTCGTGGCCCAGAGCGATCGCCTCGGAGAGGTCCTCGTTGAGACCCAGGGCACGGGCGGCGCTGCGCGCGATCTGCGCGACCTCGATCGTGTGCGTCAGGCGCGTGCGAAAGTGGTCCCCCTCGTAAGGGATGAAGACCTGCGTCTTGTGCTTGAGTCTCCGGAAGGCGCGGGAGTGGATGATGCGGTCGCGGTCCCGCGCGTAGTTCGTCCGCGTGTCGCCGGGGCCCGAGGAGACCGCGCCCCGCGGACGCTGCGCCCGCGCGCTCTTGGACGCGAAGATGGCCAGGCGCTCCTCTTCGAGCCGCTCGAAGTCCTCGCGCGTGTAGATTGCGGTCACGGTCGTCATGGGCCGGCAGCCTGTGTGAATGGGCCGGAGAGGAGCCGGGCGCGCGCCTCGCCGACCAGATAGAGCGAGCC
>JBDTXY010000061.1:0-11201 GCA_040005945.1 Acidobacteriota bacterium | reverse complement strand
AATGCCGGGCGGCATGGGCGGAATGTACTGAGAAGACGGCAGGCGGGAGACGGGAGACGGAAGTCGGTCCCGGAACCGCGAAAATTGGATTCGAAGCCCCGGCGCGAGCCGGGGCTTTTTTTATACTGAGCGCAAGTGAACAGTCCCTCCGGCGACCGCGTCAGTGCCGTGATCGTCCATTACAAGACCCCCGAGGAGACCGTCGCGGCGGCGCGGGCGGTCGGCGACACGGCACCGGGAGCCCAGATTCTGGTGGTCGACAACGCCTCGGGCGATGGCGTCGCGCAGGAGCTCGCGCGGCAGGTTCCCTCGGCCCGACTGTTGGTCGAGCCTTTCAACCGCGGCTACGGGTCCGCGTGCAACCGGGGAGCGCGGGAGAGTACGCGGCCCTACCTCCTGTTCCTGAACTCGGACGCCTGCGTGCGTCCTGAGGCGATCGCGCGGCTGGAAGCGGCTCTGGAATCGGACCCGAAAGCGGCCGCCGCGGGTCCTCGCTTGACCGGCATCCATGGCGAGCCCCAAAGCTCCATCCGCCGGTTGCCGATTCCCTGGAGGATCTTCTGCGAAAGCTCCGGGCTGGCCTTTCTCTGGGGCGGGCGGGAGCCGTTCTCGGGACACGCGGCCACGCGACAGGACCACGGCGCGCTGCGCGTCGTCGAAGCCCTGATGGGCGCGGCCCTGCTCGTGCGGGCGACGGCATTCGCGGAGGCCGGCGGCTTCGACGAGAATTTTTTCCTGTACGCCGAGGAAACCGATCTGATGGCGCGCTGGGGGGCGGGCGGCTGGCGGATCCTCTTCGTTCCGGAGGCCGAGGTGGTCCACGCCGGCGGGCGCTCGGGCGGCGATCGCCTTTTCGGGCAGCTCCATGCCTCTCTGGTGCGGTACGTGGAAAAACACCATGGGCGCTGGGCCGCCCGCGCGGCGGCCGTTTTTCTGGACGGCGGTGCGGCGCTGCGCTACGCGGCGGCTCGCCTGACTCCGGGAGAGCGCGGACGGAGGCGGCGGGAGCGATACCGGGCCGCGTTGGCCCGGAGGTCGGCGCGGTGAAGCCTCTGCTCTTCAGCGTGCTTCCGCGGCCCCCGCATCCGACACGCGACGGGCTGGCGATCCGCAACTCCCATCTGCTCGCGGCGATGGCGGCCGATTTCCGCGTGCGCGCGTTCTGCCTCCTGGATCCGCAGCGCGCGTACCGCGGCGAGCTTCCCGAAGGGATCGAGATCGAGTGGATCCCCCAGGCGCCGCGGTCCCGGAGGCGCGCGATCGCGGCCGCCGGGAGCCTGCTGACCGGCCGCGCCTACTCCGAACGCCTCTACCGGTCCGTGCGGCTGGAGCGCCGGATCGCGGCCCTGGCCGCGCAGGAGCGTCCGTGCGGGATCGTGGCGCATTCCTACCATGTGGCCCCGGCGGCGCTGTCGGCGGGGCGGCCGGTTTGGATCGACTTCCACAATCTCGATTCCGAGATCTGGAATCGCACCGCGCTGAGCGCCTCTTCGGCGGCCGTGCGGCTCTTCGCGCGCCTGCAGGCTCCGCGGGTGCGGCGGCTGGAGCGCCGGCTCGCCGGCGCGGCGGCGGGGCTGTCCTGCGTCTCGCGACGCGACGCGGAGGAGCTCTCCGTCGGCGTCGCCGCGGCGCCACCGCTCGTCGTCCCGACCGGAGTGGACCTGTCCCGATACGTGTTTCGCCGCGAAGTCCCCGAAGGCGAGATCGTGCAATTCGTGGGGGATCTGTCCTGGCCTCCCAACGCGGAGGCGGTGCGGTGGCTGCGCCGCGAGGTCTGGGGCCACATCCGCGCGGCGCGGCCGGCGGCTCGCGCGCGGATCCTGGGCCGGTCGGCGCCCCGGGATCTCCAGCGCCTGGCGTCTGCGGATTTCATTTTCTCGGAAGACGGCGCCGACACGCGTCCGCATTGGGCGTCCGCCGCCGTGGCGGTGGTGCCGCTCTTGGCCGGAGGCGGAACGCGGCTCAAGATCCTGGAGGCGGCGGCCTGCGGGGTGCCGGTGGTCTCGACGCCGATCGGGGCGGAAGGACTGGAGCTGGAGCCGGAGCGCGAGATCCTGCTGCGCGCGGACGCCGCCGGGTTCGCGGCGGCCGTGGCAGGGCTGCTGGCCGACCCGGAAGCGGCGCAACGGCAAGCGATCGCGGCGCGGGCCCGCGTCGAGGCGCAGTACGACTGGCGGCGGATCGGCCTGGAGTTCGCGCAAGCGCTCCAGGGCCTCGTCGGCGAGGCATCGTGACTTCGCTGGCCGCGGGTCTGGCGATCGCGGCCCTCGGGCTCTTCGTCTGGTCGTACGCGGTGTATCCGCTCTGGATCCGGAGACGGGCGGCGCGGTTGCCCGGAGGAGGCGAAACCCCCGGCTCAGGTTCGGCCTCCGTCGAGGTCATCCTGTCGGCCGCGGATGAGGAGTCGGTCATCGGCGCGCGCGTTCACGATCTTTTGGCCCAGGCGCCGGTCCAGCGGATCTCGATCGGCTGCGACGGCTGCCGGGACGCGACCGCCGCGCGCGCGCGGGAGGCGGCTGGATCGGATCCGCGGGTGCGCGTTGTGGAGTTTGGCCAACGGCGCGGGAAGGCCGCCGTCTTGAACGACCTGGTCCGGGAGGCCACGGCGGACGTGCTCGTGTTCACGGACGCCAACACGCGATTCGCGCCCGGAGCCGTCGCGGCGCTGGTCGCGGCATGCGGCCGCCCGGATGTCGGCGCCGCGTGCGGCCGGCTCATCGTCGAGCGGCCCGAGCGCGCGCGCGAAACTCCCGAGGGCGACTTCTGGGACCGCGAGACGCGGTTGAAGGAAGACGAGGGGCGGCTCGGAATCTGCGTGGGAGCCAACGGGGCCATCTACGCGATCCGGCGGGAGCTCGCGACCGTGCTGCCCGAGGACACGACGTCCATGGACGATTTCCTGATGCCGGTCCGCGTCGCGCGGGCCGGATGGAAGATCGTCTTCGCGGGGGAGGCGGTCGCGCGCGAAGACGCGGCGCGGGACGTCGCGGCCGAGGCGTCGCGGCGGTTTCGCATCGGCATCGGAGCCGGCCAGGTGCTCCGCCGCGAGCGGTGGCTGCTCAACCCGGCGGCGCACCCGGTCCTGACCCTCGCGTACCTCTCGCGCAAAGCCGCCCGATGGCTGGCGCCGCTGCTCGTGCTGCTGGCCGCCGCCGCGGCGACGGGCGCGCCGGCGGTGCGCGTGTGGGGAGCCGCCGTCCTGGCTCTCGCATTCGGGGTGCTCGCGGGATCGCTGGCGCGTCCGCGCCTGCGCGGGATTTTGGGGAAGCTCTATTATTTCGCCGTGTTGAACGTCGCCCTCGCGCTGGGAGTCGCCGCCGGGCTTCTGGGCTACAGCCGTCCCGTCTGGACGCGGACCGCGCGCTCGTGAGCCGGGGCGCGGCATCCACGCGCCGGCGGTCCTCCTTCGCAGCCTTGGCGCTGGCCGGGGACGTGGCGATCGCGGTCGGGCTGCTGTACGCGGCGTTCTTCCTGCGCACGCACGTCGCCATTCCGGGAACGCTCCGGCTGCTGCCCGCGGGCAGCGTCCGGTTCACGTTCTGGAACATCGTCATCGTGGCCGCCGTCCAGGCGTTCTCCCTGTGGTTCTTCGGCCTGTACCGGGACCAGGAGCGCTTTCGCGAGCCGCTCGCGCGCCTGCTCGCGCCGGCGCTCTTCATCGAGCTGCTGACGCTGGCTTCGATCTACTTCCTCGCGCAGCCCTACTCGTTCCCCCGATCGGTCCTGGTCATCTACATCGTTTCCGACGCCGTCGCGTTGGCGATCTGGCGAGCCTTTCTGGACCGCCTGTTTCCCCAGCCGCGCCGCCGCGCCGTGATCGTGGGCACGGGTCCCGCCGCGACGTTGATCGCCGAGACGATCCGCCGGCATCCGTGGACGGGCGTGGAGCTGGCGGGCGTGCTCGGAGAGGACGCCGGCGGGTCGCACGGGCTGCCGATTCTGGGTCCCTTCACCGACCTGGTCCGCATCGTCGAGGACCAGCGGATCGACGAGGTCATCCTGACGCCGGAGGCCCCGTCCTGGCGGGATCAGCTGCCCGAACGGATTCCGCCGGGCTTTGCGGCGAACCTGCTCGTGTGGCCGTCTCCGTTCGAGACGATGATCGGGCGGCTGCGCTTTCGGATCGTGGGAGATCTGCCCCTGCTGGAGGCGCGGGTCCGTCCGCTGGACGGGGCCGCGGCCTTCGCCAAGCGCACGTTCGACCTGGTGGTCGCGGGCGCTTTACTGCTGGCGATGCTCCCGGTGCTCGCCGTGGCGGCGCTCTTGGTCGCCGGCACGTCGAAAGGCGGCGTGTTCTACCGCCAGACGCGCGTGGGCAAGGATGGGAATCGGTTCGAGCTCTGGAAGCTGCGCACGATGCATCGCGGCGCCGAGATCGAGACGGGCGCCGTGCTGGCCATCCCGGACGATCCCCGCGTGACGGCGATCGGCCGAGCGCTGCGTGCGGCGCGGATCGATGAGATCCCGCAGCTCTGGAACGTCCTCCAGGGCGACATGAGCCTGGTGGGTCCCCGGCCGGAACGGCCCGAGTTCGCCGACACGTTCGCGCGTTCCATCTCGGGCTATACGCTGCGCCATGCGGCGCGTCCCGGAGTCACCGGCCTCGCGCAGGTCTCGGGCGAATACTCCACCGAGCCCGACATCAAGTTGCGCTACGATCTGGCGTACTTGAACAATTGGTCGATCGGGCTCGATCTGGCGATTCTGCTCCGGACTCTGCCGGTCATCCTGACGCGCCGTGGAATTTGAGGTGAGTCCGGAGCCCAAAGTCGAGGGCTCGGAAAACCCGCCCTCACCTTCGGGCCGGCCGCGCGTGGCCGTCGTCATGCCGGCCTACAACGCCGAGAAGACCCTGGAGCGGACCTACGCGGACGTCCCCAAAGAATCCGTGGACGACATCATCTTGGTCGACGACCGCTCGCGGGATCGCACGGTCGAGATCGCGCAGCGGCTGGGAGTCCACGTCGTGGTCCACCCGGTGAACCGGGGGTACGGGGGGAACCAAAAGACCTGCTACAAGACCGCGCTGGAGCGCGGAGCGGACATCGTCGTGATGGTCCACCCCGACCACCAGTACGACCCGACGGTCATCCCGCACTTGCTGGAGGCGCTGCGCAGCCGCAACTTCGACGCCGCGTTCGGCAGCCGCATGCTCGGAGGACGGCCGATCCAGGGGGGCATGCCCAAGTGGAAATACATGGGCAACATCCTGTTGACCGCGCTCGAGAACGCGACGTTTCTGATCTACCTGACCGAATACCACAGCGGGTTTCGCGCCTATACGCGGCGGTACCTGGAGGCCGTCAACCTGGAGGCCAACTCCGACGGGTTCGTCTTCGATACCGAGATCATCGCGCAGGGGATGGCCAAGGAGCTCCGGATCTGCGAGATCCCGATCGAGACGCGCTACTTCGATGAGGCGTCCCAGATCGCGTTCGGGCCCTCGGTCCGCTACGGGCTGGCGATCCTGAAGACGATGCTGCTCTACAAGCTGCATGTCTGGGGCATCTACTCGAGCAAGATTTTCCGCCCCAAGTGACCCGCGCGGATCAGCGCCGTTCGTCTTCGGGCAAGGGCGGCGGCGCCGCGAGCCTGCCCTGAGCCAACTGTTCCGCCAGCCGCGCGATCTCGCCGCGTAAGGGGTTCTGCACGCTGTCGGGGAGCGAGGAGAGGATCTCGGGGTTCACCCACCCGGCACGGAGAAACGCGGCCGCCGCGCTGCCCTTCTTGTTCAGCAGCGCGTACGCCCGGCCCAGGTTGAGGTCGATCTCGGCCCGCTCGCCGGTGGCGAAGCCTTCCCGATAGAGCTCCAGCGCGCGGTCGGGAGCTCCCGTGATCAGGAACGAGGAGGCGGCCACCATCCACGGCCGAGGGTCGCCGGGCAGCTGCGGCGCCGCCGACCGCGCGATCTCGCCCACGGAGAGGATGCCGCGAACCGCGTCCGGGCTGTGTTCCTTTTGGACCAGCTCGCGAAAGGCAGCGGTGGCCATTCCCACCCGGCGCTCGGCCGCGTAGCGCGGGAGCTCCGGATAGACCAGCGCGGCGAGGACGGCGGCCGCCGCGACCGACGCGAACGCCCTCAAACCGGCGCCCCCGCGGAGTCCCGGGAAGCGCCAATTCTCCAGGCACGGCCGGCCGCCAGCAGGAGGGGGACGGCCGTCACGGGTCGTTGAAAGGGGAACCACGTCAGCGCGGCCGCGGCGCCGGTGACCAGCATGGCCAGCAGAAGGGCCGCCTCCGGATCGTTCCGCCTCCAGGCGACCCGAGCCGTGGCGGCGATCAGGCAGGCCGCGGCGGCCGCGGCCAGCAGCGCCACCGGAACCCCCGCATCGCTGGCCAGCTGCAGATAGTCGCTATGCGCCTCGGCGTAGGAGCTGGCCAGAAGCGGGCTGACGAACCGCCGGTGGGCGCGGATCTCGGCGGAGAGCCGGTGGGGCACGTACTCGGCGCCGAAGGCCCCGGGCCCGAACCCGGACAGGGGCCGCTCCCGCGTCATCTCCAGCGCCGCCGCCCAGGGCCCTCCGCGAAAGGAGAGCAGCCCATCCCAATTGCCGGAGCGGATCTCGCTGACGGCGGCGCCGGCCCGATGGCGCAGCGGCGCGTAGACCGCCACGGCCAGCGCCGCGGCGACGAAGGCCGCGGCCAGGGGGAGTCCCGCGCGCTTGCGAAGACGCAGGACCAGGAGCGTGGCGCCCCCGGCGGCGAGCGCGGTCAGCGCGGTCAAGTTCTGGTTGACCAGCAGCGCTCCCACGAAGAGGCAGAAGGCGCAGCCGGCCGCGGTGCGCGCTGCCGGAGCCGCCGCGGTCACGAGGATGCCCAGAGTCAGAACGCTGGCCAGGGCTAGCGCGATCGCGAGGTATCCGACGTTGCCGGCGTAGGCTCCGGCCAGCCACATCCGGCCGCGCGCCACGGCGCGCGACGCGCCCAGCGGAAGCAGCAGCGCGAGCAGCGCGACGCTGCGCATCGCATCCAGCGACACCGCGCGCCGGGGCGAGGCTAGGGCCGCCAGAAATGCTCCCGCCAGCGCGCAGGCGGTCAGGACGAGTGAGGCACGGGCCGGCGCGGGGGCCAGGCGCCACGAGCGGATCGGCGCGCTCGCGCGCGCGCGAACGGCGAACGCCACAGCGGCCGCGAGCCCGGTGCCCACGAGCGCGATCAGGCGCTTGGGAGCGTCGAACGCCGCTGCCGCCGCCGTGTCGACCGCCAGCGCCGTTCCCACGAGCACGATCCCCAGAATCGCGACGGCGGCGACGGCGCCCGGGTCGCGGCGCGGTTCGGGCGCCGCCGGCCACCGCTGGCCTCCGGCCTCGCGCTTCTTGGCCATGCGGGCGGGATGTTATGACGTTATGCTCGCCGGCTGGGTGAAATCGGTGAACGAGAACTCTTCCCGCGCTCGCGTGGTCTCGCTTCCGCTCTGGGCGTACCGACACCGGATCGGCATCCTCGCGTTCTTTGGCGCCACGCTTTTGGCGTGCGTGGCCGTGCTCGGCTATTTCACGACGCTCGTGGTCCAGCGCTTCGACGGGCGCCGGTGGAACCTGCCTTCGCGGATCTACTCGGACCTCTACCTGCTGCGCGCCGGCGATACCGCGTCGGTCGCGGCGCTGACGGCCAGGCTGGAGCGCCTCTATTACCAGGAGTCGGAGGCGGACCCGGAGCGCCCGGGACACTTCCGGCGCGAGAAGGACGCGGTGGACATCCACACGCGGGCCTTCCGCTATCCGGGCCGCGCCTTTCCGGACTTTCGCGTGCGCGTCGTGTTCTCCGGGGGGCGGGTCAAATCCATCATGGACGGCGGGGGAGATCCGTTGCCGGCCTTCGTTCTGGAGCCCGAGCTGCTCGGCTCGGTCTTCTCGGCGCAGCTGGAGGACCGCTCCGTGATCCGCCTTTCGGACGCGCCCACCACGCTGATCGACGCCGTGCTGACGACCGAAGACCGCGACTTCTATCGCCACAGCGGCGTGTCGATCCGGCGGCTCTTCGGCGCCCTGTTCGCGACCCTGCGCGGGGGAATGGTTCAGGGCGGCTCGACGCTGACGCAACAGCTCGCCAAGAACCTCTACCTGTCGCCGCAGCGCACACTGCGCCGCAAGGCCACCGAGGCGGTGATGGCGGTGATCCTGGACGCCCGCTATTCCAAGGAGGAGATCCTCGAGGCCTACCTGAACGAGATCTACCTCGGCCGGCGCGGATCGATCGCCGTCACGGGCGTCGGGCAGGCGGCGCGCCACTACTTCGGCAAGGAGGTCTCGGACCTCGACCTGGCGGAGTCCGCAACGCTGGCCGGGATGATTCGCGCGCCCAACGTCTACTCGCCCTTCCGCAATCCGGAGAAGGCCAAGCAGCGGCGAGACCTGGTCCTGCGGCTGATGCGCGAGGAGGGAAAGATCAGCGAGGCCGCGATGCGCGAAGCCGAGGCGGAGCCCTTGACCCCCCGCACGCGCGTCGAGGAGCGCACCAAGGCGCCGCATTTCGTGGACTTCGTCAAGGCCGAGCTGGCCGCGCGCTACGGCAAGCAGATGCAGACCGAGGGCCTCCAGATCTACACGACGCTCGACGTGGACCTGCAGCAGGCCGCGCAGCGCGCCGTGACCTCGGGGCTCGAGAACCTCGAGAGGACCTACCGGCGGCTGGCCTCGGCGTCCAAGGCGGCGCCCCTGCAAGGGGCCCTGATCATGCTGGAGCCACAGACGGGAGGAGTCCGCGCGCTGGTGGGCGGACGGGACTATGCGCTCTCGCAATTCAATCGCGTGACGCAGGCGCACCGCCAACCCGGAAGCCTGTTCAAGCCCTTCGTGTACCTGGCCGGCTTCTCGCGGCGGGACCTGGATCCTCCCGTGACCCCAGCGACCATCCTGGACGACTCGCCGATCACGGTGGAATGGGGCCAGAAGACGGAAGAGGAGCAATGGACGCCGCGCAACTACGACGGCGCGTATCGCGGGCGCATGTCGGCGCGGCGGGCGCTGGAACAATCGATCAACATCCCGACCGTACGCGTCTCCCTGAAGGCCGGCCTGTCCTTCGTGATGGGGGCGGCGCGGGAGGCCGGCATCGCGTCGCGGCTGCGGGGATACCCGTCGGTCGCCCTGGGGGCGTTCGAAATCTCGCCCATGGAGATCGCCGGGGCGTATGCCGCGTTGGCCAACAGCGGCGTCTCCGTCGCGCCGAGCGCGATCGTGGGCGTGATGACCGGCGACGGCACGGTCCTGGACCGCAAGGCCGCGGAGCTGACCCCGGCGCTGCCGGCCGACGCGGTCTTCCTGGTGGACTCGATCCTGCGGGGGGCCGTCGATCGCGGCACGGCGGCGGGAGCCCGCGGACGAGGCCTGACGGGTGTTCTGGCCGGAAAGACCGGAACGACCAACGACGGCCGCGACGCGTGGTTCGTGGGATTCTCGCCGCGCTTTCTGGCGGCGGTGTGGGTCGGATACGACGACAACCGGGGCGTCAACCTCTCGGGGTCGCAAGCCGCGGTGCCGATCTTCGCCGACTTCGCGCGCGCGGCTCCCGCGCAGCTGTTCGCCGAGAACTTTCCGGTGCCTTCGGACATCGTCACCGCCGAAATCGACCCGGACACGGGCTATCTGGCTTCGCCCGGCTGTCCACGCCGGATGACGGAGGTCTTCATCGACGGGACCGCGCCCAAGCAATCCTGTCCGGAGCACGGCGGAGGCGAGACCGCGCTGGGCGGCTAGAAATCTCTTCTGGTAGATTGGAGCGTTTGAAAAAGAGCCGCCTTCCGCCCCGGTCCGTCTCGATCCGCATTCAAGGAGCCCGGACCCACAACCTCAAGAACATCTCCGTCCAGATTCCGCTGGGCCGGTTGACCGTGATCACTGGAGTGTCGGGCTCGGGGAAGTCTTCCCTGGCCTTCGACACGCTGTACGCCGAGGGACAGCGGCGCTACGCCGAGTCCCTGTCGACGTACGCCCGGCAGTTTCTGGAGCGCCTCGACCGGCCGGACGTGGACGCGATCGAGCCGGTTCCTCCGGCCATCGCCCTCGAGCAGAAAAACGGCGTGCGCAACGCCCGTTCGACGGTGGGGACCCAGACCGAGATCACCGACTCCCTGCGCCTGCTCTTCGCGCACGGCGGGATCACGTCGTGTCCGGATTGCGGCGCCGAGGCCGTTCCCGGCGGAGTGGATCGGGCAGTCGAGGAGCTCTGCGCCGCCGAGGACGGCGCGCGGGCCACGCTCGTGGCGCCGGTCTCGTGGGTGGATCTGGCATCGGACGGCGCGTCCCGGCGCCGCCGGGCCCGCCAGGAGGGCGCACGCCTCTCGGAGCTCAAACGGGCGGGCTTCTTTCGCGCCGTCTCTCCCCAGGGCGAGACCGTCGAGATCGCCGATTCCGTGGAGCCCCTGCTGGATGCGGAGGGAAGGCTCCGCATCGTCGTGGGACGGTTCCTCGTCGCCGAGGGCGCGCGGCCGGAAATCGCGGCCGCCGCGGAAACCGCGTTCGCGCTGGCGGGCTCCCTGGAGGCGCGCATGGAGGATCGGGTGCGCACCTTCCGGCGCGGACTCCACTGCCCGCGATGCGCCCGGGAGTTTCGGGATCCCACGCCCTCGCTCTTCGCGTTCAACTCGCCTTTGGGGGCCTGTGCCGCGTGCCAGGGCTTCGGGCGCGTGATCGGCGTGGATCTGGAGAAGGTCCTCCCGGACCGCAGCCGGACGCTCTCCGAGCGGCCAGTGGCGCCGTGGAATACGCCCGCCTACGAGTCGGCGTACCGGGACCTGTTTCGCGCGTGCCGCCGCTACTCGGTGCGCACCGACGTGCCGATCTCCCGCCTCTCGGCGCACGAGCGCGAGGTGTTGCTCTCGGGCCGCGGCGACTTCTACGGCGTTCGCGGCTTCTTCGACTGGCTGGAGACCAAGCGCTACAAGATCCACGTCCGCGTGCTCCTGGCCCGCTATCGGGCCTACACGCTTTGCGACGCGTGCCGGGGCGCGCGTTTGACCGCGCCGGCGCTCTGGGTGCGGTTCCGCGGAAAGACGATCGCGGAGCTGGCCGATCTGTCCCTGCGCGAGCTGCAAGAGTTCTTGGAGGCGCTGACGCTGTCCGCGCCCGAGCAGGACCGGCTCTCCTCCGTCCTCGCGGAGCTGTCCGCGCGCGTGCGCTACATGAACGACGTCGGCCTGGACTACCTGACGCTCTCGCGGCCGGCCCGCACTCTCTCGGGGGGCGAGGCCCAGCGGATCG
>JBDTXY010000060.1:0-11229 GCA_040005945.1 Acidobacteriota bacterium | reverse complement strand
GCGATGCGGGAGCCCGCAGCGATCGCGCAGCAGCGCGACGCGCGAGGGCGACGTGTTGTGATACGGTCGATTTCCTTCAAAGAACCAGTCGGCCGCGAAACCTTGTCGTTGTCGTCCTTCCTTCGAAGTCGGGGGATTCCCGACGGAGTTCATCCATTCAAGGACTCAGGAGACTCACCATGAGATTCGCACGTAACGTCCAATTCCAGATCAAGACCGGCAAAGAGCAGGAATTCGCCGGACTCTTCGAGAAAGAAGTCCTTCCGATGCTTCGGAAGCAGGCCGGTTTCCAAGAGGAAGTGACGATGGTAAACCCGAAGAGGGCTTTCGCCATCAGCCTCTGGGATGACCGCAAGAGCGCCGAGGCCTATCAGACGGGGACCTACCCGGCAGTTCTCGCCAAGCTCACCACGCTCATCGACGGAACGCCGACGGTGGAGACCTACGAGACGGCCTTCTCCTACGGCCGCGTCTAAACAGTTTTCGGCGGGCGACTGCGCCCGTTCAACGAGGCCCCGATCGGGGCCTCGTTTTTTTACCGTTACTTCTTCGCCGGCGCCTTCCCGATGTCCGCCGGCTTGAGGTCGAACTTTCCGCTGCTCTCGGACCCCTGCGCCAGAACCGCCGTCGCCAGAACGAACGACACCGCAAACGCCAGGATATTTCTTGCCTTCATGAAAACCCTCCTTGTTGTTGGCCGGAAGTATCACCCACGTCGCCGGCTTGCGCACCGCGGATTCCATTCGTGGGGCGTCTGGGAAGAGATGGACCGCCGCGTGCGCCATTCCTGAATTACAGTACCCACACTATGCGGACCACTGTCGCGGGTCGGGTCCTCGTTCTCCTCATCGGAATCCTGGCGACTCCAGGACGTGCCGCGGCCGTCGCGGGAGAGGCTCCAGCCGCCGCCATGCGATGGACGGACCCGGATGGCAAGACGCTGCCGTTCGCGTCCGACGACGAACTGCTCGTGTTCCTGCGCACGGCCGACGTCCAGTCGGAAAAGGAGCTCTCCGGCGGCATTACGGTTCCCAAAAAGCTCCTCCTCGAGAAGGACGGAGTTCGCGCCAACGCGGTCTTCCGCGACGTCCACGAAGAGAAATCCGGGGCCACTTTCAGCGGCGGCGTCGGCGATCTCTTCTTCCGCGACAACTACGTCTTCGAGCCCGCCGCGTACGAGCTGAGCCGCCTCCTGGGCCTGGACAACGTCCCGCCCGCGACGCTGCGAAAGCTCCACGGCAAGAAGGGCAGCGTCCAAATCTGGGTCGAGCACGCGATGACCGAAACCAAGCGGGTCAAGGACAAGATCGAGCCGCCCGACGAGGCGCGGTGGAAGAAGCAGCTGCAGATGATGAATGTGTTCGATGCGCTGGTGTACAACACGGATCGCAACCGGGGCAACATTCTGATCACGCCCGACTGGAAGCTCTGGATGATCGACCATACTCGCGCCTTCCGCCGCAACACCGAGCTCCAGGACGCCGCCGCGCTCAAGCAATGCGAGCGCGGAATGTACGAGAAGCTCAAGGCGCTGGATGAAGCGGTGGCGCGCGAGCGGCTCAAGGAGTATCTCTCGAACCTCGAGATCAATGCGATGCTGAAGCGGCGGAAGTTGATCCTCGAGCGGCTGGATCAGCTCATCGTCGGCAACGGCGAGGACGCGGTCCTGTACGTCTATACCGAGCCGCCGCCCGCTTCCCCGCCGCCCCCGAACCCGTAGCGCCGGATCCGGTCATCGGAAAAGCGCGAGTTGTTTCTTGGCCGCGCGGGCGGTGTCGCGAAGGAGCTCGTCCTCGGCATCCAGACTCGCCTCGACGTGGCCGGCCAGTTCGCGCAGGCCGAGGGACCCGACCGAGGAGATGCCGCAGGCCTTGAGCCAGGGATCGCTGCTCTCGACCAACGCGGCCACCAGCTCGGCGGCCGTCGGCGTCTCCATGCCGCTACGCTTCAAGATCGGAGCCACGCGCGCGTCCAACGGCGTGGTCGGGTCCAGCAGCGATACGAGGGTCTTCTGCAGGTCGCGGTCCAGCGTCAGCTCGAGGAACTCGAGGGCGTGATCGCGGGCCGTGGGGTCGCTGGAGCGCAGCCCGAAGTGCGCGCTGCGAAAGTCGGTCGCCGGGTGGAGCAGGCTCAGAATCCGGAAGATGCGCTCGATCGCCTGGTCGTAGGCCGCGTGGAGCCGCCGGATCAGCTCCGTCGGCGGGGGCTCGCCGGGTTGAGGCTCCTGCGCGGCGCCCGCGACGGAAAGAATCTGGCTGGTCCGACAGTGAAGCATCATCTCGAAACCGAGGGCCGCGCGCAGGCGAGCCCGGTCGATCTCGATCTTCGGATGGGCGCTGCGCAGGTCGTTCAGCGCGCAAATCATTTGAAAGCGCAGGTCGGGGTCGCTCACGAGAAGATTCTCCGCGAGCGCATTGGCCGCTCCCTGGTTTCCGAGGCGCGCCAGGACGGCCGGGATCTCGAGGCGGCCCGCCAGGGGAACCCCCCCGTCGGTCAGTTGATCGCGCAGGACGCCCAGCACGCGGTCGCCCATGGAGACGAGCGCGTCCGCCGCCTCGGTCCGCACTCGCGCATCGGTCAGAAGCGCGATCAGCCTCGGCGCCAGGCGCCGCTTCCCGAGCTTTCCCGCCGCCCGGGCCGCCGCGCGCAGGACCTCGGGCTCCTCGTCGGCGAGCAAGGTGTCGAGCTGGCCGTCGAAGTCGTCGCTGAGCATTCCGATCAACGACGCCGCTTCCAGCCGCGCGCGCGTTCCGGCTTCTCCGCGGCTGCCGATCATCCGGTCCATCAGGAGGCGCGCCTCCGGAAGATTCTCTTTTCCGCCCGAGTGCGCCAGGAAGGAGACGATTCCGGAAACGACCGAGACGTCCTGGAAGGCGTCGAGCTCCCGGATGCGCGTCAACGGATCGGCGGGCGCGTGGTGCGCGAGGAACAGGAGCGCCGCCGAGCGCACCTCGAGCACGGGGTCGCGCAGCATCTCCTCGACGCGCGGCAATGCCCACAGATCGCCGGCGGCATCCAGGATCTCGAGGGCGCGCCGCCGCACCTCGGGTTCGGAGTGGCCCAGCAGATCGCGCACACTCGGATGCGTTTCGGGGCTCTGCGAGACGCCGAAGATCTCCAGCGCGTAGAGCACCTCTTTCGGATCGGAGGAGGACAACTGTGTGACCAGGATGTCGGCGGTGGACCGGTCGATCACGGGCGCCAGCTGCCGCTCGGCGTCGAGGCGGCGCTGGCGGATGCTCGTCAACAGCGTGTCCAGATAGCGGCGACGCGCCATGACCGCCGTCCCGATCCAGCCGGCGATGAAGAGCAGGTTGACGAGCGACACCCTCTGCGGCGACCAGTGAAGGATGTCGGTGAAAATGGCCAGCGCGAAACCGGATAGGCCGTCCCCGAGGCGCCAGACCACGGTGTCGATGGCTGATTTCGCCTGAAGCTTGACCTCCGGGGAGATCGGCAGATAGAGCAGCTCGACGGAAGACTTGTCGATGGAATAGCGAAGCACCGAATCGCTGCCCTTGAGCAGGATCACCGCCGCCAGGGTGCCGAGTCCCAGGACGGCCAGCTCGCCCCCGAAGAGCGCCAGCGGAACGACCAGAAGCCCCGCGCCCACGCCGAATCGGCGGAGGAATCGCGAGGTCAGCAGGAGCTGGATCGCCAGACAGGCCAGGGCGGCCCAGAAGTTGAACCGTCCGAAAAACGCGGTCAGAGCGTTCTTGTCCTGGTAGACGGTCTTGGCGATCGCCTTGAACTGCCACCCCGCGAAGCACGTCGCCAGCGAGGACAGCGTGATCAACGATGCGATCGAGACGAGGTACGGGGAAGACAAAACGAGCGCGAGGCTCTCACGGAGGCTCTTGGATTCCGGCTGCCCGTGGGGAACCGCGCCCGCCGCGGCGGACTTGCCTCGGTCGCGCCACAGGACCACCACCAACGCGGCGCAGAGCAGCAGCGCGATCGCCATCGCCAGGAGCAGGCTTTCGGTGCCGAATCCTTTGGTTTGGGCCAGCCGGTCGGCGAGCAGGCCCGAAACGACCCAGCCCGTGATGCCGCCGGCGCCCACGAGCCCGAAGACCCGCTTGGCTTCTCGCGTCGTCAGGAGATAGTTGGCGAGCGTCCACACCTGAGTCGGCGCCAGCACGCCGAGAATCCCCACCCAGATGTAGAAGACCGGATACTGCCACGTGAGTCCCGGCCAAAACTTCGCCAGATACCAGAAGCCGCATTGCAGCGTTGCGAAGAGGATGAGGGAGCCCGCCATCAGGTTGCGCAGCGTGATGCGGCGGGCGATCGTCACGTAGGCGGCGATCACCACCCCCACCGAAAGGGCGATCGCCATGTCGGCGTAGGGAAGCTTGGACGCCTTGAACACGCTCAGAAACAGCGCGTCGCGCGCGGTCTTGCCGAGCGTGTAGCAGGTGATGATCAGGAAGAGGTAGAGGAAGAGCAGCATTCCGCGCCGCCCCTCGCCGGGATGGAGGTTGAAGATCCGCGCGACGGAATTGGACATGCCTCGCATCGCCGCTCCGCTCACCGCCGCCGCGCGACCGACGCGGCCCGCTCGCCGGGCTCGCCGAAGACGCCGGCATTGGCGGCCTTGGACGGCGCTTCCCAGAGCACCCGCCGCGGCTCGCCATCGTAGATCGCGCTCACGGTCCCGTTCGCGATGCTGAGCGCGGAGGCTCTGCCGCCCGCGAAGTGCGAAGCGAGCATGCCGGTGTCGATCAGGAACACAGCGCCGCCAAAGCGCTCGCGAATGCGCCCGTGCTCCTGGACCGTGTGTCCAACGACGAAGTGCTCGACACCGGCCGCCGCCAGGAGCCCGGGCATCTCGGCGTCACCCTCGGCATCGCGCCACTGGCTGTAGCCCCGAAACCAGAAGGGGCCGTCGGGGGAATTGATCGTCCAGCCCTGCCAGTCGAGAAAGCGCTCGTAGACCTCTTTCCGCTCGCTGTGCTCGGCCGGTGCCGTGTCGCTGCTTCCCGCCTGCTCCAGCTCCTCGCGGACGGCGCTGAACGTGTCCTCCAGATCGGAAAACTTCAGGATCAACCCTTGCTCCTCGAACAGGTGTTTGTCGGAATCGAAGGTCGCCAGGTCCTCGTGGACGCGCCGGTCGATCTCCTCGAGCGACACGCCGGCGGTGGCCGGGGAGAGGCCGCCGTGCAGGAAGGCCGTCCCCTGCGCGACGAAGTACACCGGCCGGGCGCGGAGCCAGCGGCCGTACTTGCCGTCGGGTCCGAATGCGTCCTGGTGCTCGAGGAAGCCCACGGGGTGCGCCTGAAGCCAGGCCTGCCGCGCCTTCGACCCCGAGGGCGGATCGGGAAGACCCAGTTTTCGGGCGCGCTCCTTGCGCAGGCGGCGGACCTGAATCCAGGCCCCGGCACGGCGTTTCTCCGAGCCGGCGTCCGCGAACTCGGCGTAGTTGGCGGAAGCGACGTAGCGCAGATCGCCGGTGATGTTCATGATCTCGTGATTGCCGAGGATCGACAC
The DNA here is from genome assembly GCA_040005945.1 of Acidobacteriota bacterium. Classification (GTDB taxonomy): domain Bacteria; phylum Acidobacteriota; class Thermoanaerobaculia; order UBA5066; family Gp7-AA6; genus DAHUXD01. The sequence continues at coordinate 5,739 of JBDTXY010000060.1, read as the reverse complement.
CACCCGCCCGCCCTGCTTGCCGGCTTCTTGCTCGAGGGACATGACGAAGTCGAGGGTGCCTCGCATGCTCGGACCACGGTCGATCAGATCTCCGACCTGGACGAGCACGGTCTGGCCGCCGACCCACGCGCCGCGGCCGTCGAGAACGCCGGCCGCCACGAGAATCCGCTTGAACGCCGGCAGATCGCCGTGGACATCGCCGACCGCCACGATGGGCGGCGTTGCGGCGCCGGCCGCGGAGGCGATGAAGAGAGCCAGACAGGGCCCCAGCCATCGCCGGGGCCGGATCATGCGGACCATTGCGCGGATTCTATCGAGTCCGGGGGAACCTTTCGGTCTTGGGGCGGCGCTCGAGTGGGGTGCCGCTTTAGCCCGTCAGCCCTCTAGTCCGTCATCCCGAGCCCTTCGACTTCGCTCAGGACAGGCTCCGCGAGGGATCCCGCGCTCGACCCAGGGCAATGGCAATCAAGCGCGGGATCCCGCACTCGACACGGGAGTGGTAATCAAGCCTGGGATCCTTCGTCGCTACGCTCCTTTGGATGACGGACTGTTGCGCGAGGGATTCCCCGCTCGACGCGCCATCCGTGCCTGCCAGGTTGCCAGCGTCACCGCCGCCAACGACGCCCCGGGCGCGACCCACGCGTCAGCCGCCCTCATCGCCAGCAGGAAAATGCCGGTCGTCAAGCACCAGAGAACCGGAATCACCATCAGCAGCCAACGATGGCGGACCCTGGCGAGCAGCAGAAGCCCCAGCGTCGCGATCGCGGTGGGATCCGGCGCCGCGCCGAAAATCTCGACGCCCCTCCACCCGCGGCCCAGTAACGGGCCGAAAAACGGCCCGACCGCGAGCGCGAAGAGAAAGATCCCGAGTCCCGCTCGCCCGGCGGCCCCGGCCGGCGGCTCGAACGACAGGCCGCTTCGAACGACTCCCTTCCAGATCAGCAGCGCCGCTTCGAGCCCGAAGGCCCACGCGAAGTAGAGGCCGGCCGTATTGATCGTCGCATAGCGGTGCGCGTGAAAGGCGATCGCGACGAAGAGCCACAACACCGCGAGTATTGCAGCCACGGCTCGCGCCCGGACGGCCGTACCGCGCCTCACCAGCAGCAAGATCGCCAGACCCAGAGCTGTCGTGGCAACCTGCGCCGGCCAGATCGCGGCGTTGAAGATCTCGAAGAGCCGGTAATACGTGCGCGGGGAGAAGAGCAGGAAGTCCGAGAGTGTGTAGGTCCACCACTCCGACATCAGAGCTTCTCGACGTGCGCGACGATGCGGCGGCGCATGGCATCGTCGGGCAGGCGGCCGTAGGACGCGCCCACGTTCTGCCTGACGTGGTCCACCCGGGTCGTTGCGGGAATGGCGCAAGTGACGGCCGGATGCGAGACGATGAACTTCAAGAGAATCTGCGCCCAATTCGCGCAATCGATCTCGCCGGCCCAGGCGGGCAGGGGAGTGCGCTCGACCGTGTGGATCAGCTCCCCTCGCCGCAGCGGCCGGTTGCAGATCACGCCGATCTTGCGCTCTAAGGCCAGCGGCAGGATCCGCGCTTCCACGTCGCGATCCAGCACGTTGTAGGAGACCTGGACGAAGTCCAGCGGCTGACTCCGCATGATCTTCTCGATCTCGCCGTGGCGCCGCCCCTCGGACGTGGTCACGCCGACGTACCGAACCTTGCCGGCCTTCTTCATGGCGAAGAGCGTCGGGAGATGCTCCTCCCAGGACATGGCGTTGTGGACCTCGAGCAGATCGAAGCGCGCCACCCCCCAGTGCTTGCGCGACTCCTCGACCTGCGCCGGGCCGCGCGCGCCCGACGAGATCCAGACCTTGTCGGCCGCGAAGAGCTGCGCCGGGTTACCGAGCTTGTGGAGGCCGTATCCGATCACTTCCTGCGAGGAGCCGTACATCGGAGAGGAGTCGATCAGTCGCCCGCCGTCGTGGAAGAAGGCGCGCATGACCTCGGCGCAGGAGTCGCGTCCGGCGACGTCGTCGCCGACGTTGAACGTAATCCAGCTTCCGAGCCCGACCAAAGGCAGTTTCTCGCCGCTCGAAGGGATCGGCCGCGTCAGGAGCGGGCCGGGACGGGCCCCCGCGGGGTCGGGATCGGCGAACGCGCGTGAAGGACGGAGCGCCGCGGCGGCCCCGGCCGCGGTGAGCGACGCCAGGAACGAGCGGCGACTCAGCGTGATCGGCATGGTTCTGTTGGTACGTCTGCGGCCCGGCGATGTTGCGGTGCCGGGAACCCCCCCGATGCGCCCGGCGTCCTTTCCGTACAGAAGGAGAAAGGAGGACACCATGCCTTGCGCCTGCTTGTCACCCTGTGAGGTGCCCTCGTGGGTCCCCGAAACGATGCACTCGACCGTCGTTCAGTTCCGGCTTTCGGGCCGCCGCAATGGAGTCCCGGCCGGCGCCGACCTTCCGGCTCGTCCTGTCGGAGCAGGAACGCGCGGTGTGGCGCCGGGTTTCGGAGGCGGCTCTGCGTGGTCTTGGGAGGGAGGCGCTTTCGAGCCGCGCGTGGTCACCTAGTCTTTCCGGATGATCCGCCCCGCCTTCATGACGAAGGCGACGTGCCTGACCGTCTCGATGTTCTCCAGCGGGTTCTGCGGCGTGGCCACGATGTCGGCGGCGAAGCCCGGCGCGATTGTCCCGCGCTCCTTCTCCATGCCCATCAGGCGCGCCGCGTTGACGGTCATCGCCTGCAGGATCAGCTTCGCCGGCACGCCGGCCTCGACGAAGCTGGAGATGAACTCGATCGACAGCGTGCCGCGGGTCTCGCCCTCCTTGACGAAGCACACGTCGGTGCCGAAGGCGACCTGGGTGCCGATCTGGTACGCGCGCTTCAAGCGATCCACGACCCACGGGTGGTACTCGTCCATCCCCATCTCGTGCGAGGCCTGCGTCGTGAAGTCGGTGCCGACCAAGAACGTGCCTTTCGCCTTCATGACCTCCAGCGTCGGGTTGGTCGCGCGGTACGCGTGCTCGACCGAGGCGACGCCGCCTTCCGCGGCGATCCGGGACCCGGCGTCGGTGGCGCAGTGCGCCGCGACCTTCATCCCTCCGGCGGCCGCTTCCTTGACGATCGTCCGCACGTCCTCGACCGAGTACATGTACGGCTGGTCGTCCACCACGATCTTGATGACCTTCGCGCCGAACGTGATGTTCTCGCGAACGGCCTTGCGCATCTCGTCGGGCGTGTCGGCGTAGAGATACTCCGGGATGCCGATGTCCCGCCGCTCCGGCGGGATCCCGTGGTACTGGCCCCCATAGGGCGTGATGATCCGCCCCGCGTTGACGACGGTCGGCCCGGGGACGAGCCGGTCTTCGATCGCACGCCGCAGATCCGTGTCCGCGTAGTTGCCGGCGTTGCCAACGTCGCGCACCGTGGTGAAGCCCGAGCGGAGCATGTCGAGCGCATTCGAGACGCCCTCGATCGCGCGGTAGCCCGTCGTCTCGATCGCCGTGGCCGCGAGCAGAGACCGCAGCAGCGCCTGGAGCCCGTTGCCGCCCTGCGTTTTCAGGTTCAGGCAGAGGTGCGTGTGCACGTCGAAGAATCCCGGCATCACCGTCTTCTGCGAGAGGTCCACGAGGATCGCATCCTTCGGGATTACCACCGATGGCCCGACCGCCGTGATCTTCCCGCCCTCGACCAGGATGATCTGGTCCCGAGCGGTCGTGCCCGAGGCCGGGTCCACCAGCCGTCCCGCCCGGATCGCCGTCACCTGCGCGGGGAGAGCCGCGGCCGCGAGCAGAATGAGAGTCGCAATCCAAGTGCGGATCGTCTTCATCGAGACCTCCGGGATGCTGGCGTTTCGTTTCGTTTTCGCGATTATGTCTGAGCTATCCTTGCCTCGCCCCAATCATCGAAAGGAGATTCGAATGCGGACGACCCTTCGGTCCACCCTTGCCCTCGCGCTGCTTCTGGGCCTCTCGCTCCCGGCTTTCGCCGTCGACTCCAAGGACACCGAGGCGTCGCCTCAGGCCAAGGTGTACCGCGCCTCCCAGAAGGCGATCGCCGCCGGCGACGCCGACGCCTACGCGAAGACGATGACGGCCGAGGCCAACAAGCAGATGGTCGCGCAGGCCAAGGAAATGGGAAAGACCCCCAAGGACTTGATGGAACTGATGAAGATCATGTCACCTGCCGACGTCAAGCTGAGTGATCTGAAGGTCAACGGCAAGAAGGCCACGATGACGGGCATCGGCTCGATGGACAAGGAGCAGATGAAGGGCACCATCGAGCTCGAGGAAGAGGGCGGCCAGTGGAAGATCCGCACCCAGAGTTGGACGAACACGAAATGACGGACGAATGTCCGTCATCTCGAGGGTAGCGAGAGATCCCGCGCTCGACACGCGACCCTCCCAATCAAGCGCGGGATCCCTCGCGTCGCTCGGGATGACCGGCTATTGGAAGTGTCGAAAAAAAGCGGCGCGTCCCTTTCGTGAAGCCGCGCCGCTTCTCTCGCCGATCCTACGGAGTGAGCGCGATCCGCTTGATGAGGCCCGTGAAAGTCTCGCTCACGAGCAGCTCGTTGTGCGTGGGCTCGTAGATCAGCCCGGTCGGTCCGATCAGCCCGCCGGCCACGACGGTCGGGGTCGCAGCAGGCGCGGAGGCCAGATCAAAACTCAGAAGCTGGCCCGGCGCTCCCGACAAGAGATCGGTCGAGACTTCGAGCACGTAAACCGTCGCCCCCACTTCGATGACGTTGGTCGCCGACGTCAGTCCCGTGAGCAAGGGCGTGAAGGCGCCGGTGGCGGGATCGACGCTCCAGACCGTCGAGCTCCCGGCCCCAAACGGGAACCCGCCCAGGGTCGTCACGAGAAACGTGCCGTCGGCGCGAACGAAGATGCTGGTGACGACCGCGTCGGTCACGGGCCCTCCGAGGCCGGGGAACAGCATGTTGGCCACGGGCGGGAACCGGGTGATCACGCGCGCCTTGCCGGTTGACGCGGAGATTGCCGTGATGGTGTTCATCCCCGCGTTGCCCACGTAGACGTTGCTCCGCTCCTCCAGCCTTTGCCCGAGCGGCGTATCCGGATTGAGCGGGCGAAGAAATTCGCTCCCTCGAGCGAGACCCCGCCGAAGCCCAACTCGGTCAGGTCATCCGACGTGAGGCTGCCGGTGACGACCACGGAAAAGGGATTCGACTGCCGCACGCCGAGCCTCGCGTCCCGGACGAGGTCGCGGAAGTCGGCGAGCAAGTCGAGCGCGACCGACTCCCCGCTGTCGTTGGTCAGCGTGATCTCGTTTCCGCGATGCGCTCCTCTGGACAGGGCTCTCCCCGTCTACACACGGTTTCCGTTGGTTGTCTGCTGGATACGCGAGATTCTACCGAAACCGCCGCAAAAGCGGCGTGACGGACGTCATACGCGGATCAACGAGGGCCCGTGGCGCGATAATTGATAGTCTCAATCGCGGGCCGTGCCGCCCGCTAGGAGCACACCATGAAATGGATGGGCATGTATCTGCTGGGATTCGTCTTCCTCCTCGGCGCCGCCCTTCTGGCTCTCTGGAAGACCGGCCTGCTCGCCAGGATCCCCCCGTTCTGGCTCGGCGTCAGCCTCCTCGCCATCGTCGGCATCGGCATCATGATCGCCGTGGCCAATAGCGGAAAGAAAGAGACAGTCGAAATCGACCGGCGGTAACACGTCGCCGGAGTTGCGCTGCGGGATCTGCCCTGCGGGCACCGTCCCGCGGCTCGCCCGGGTGCGGGCTCGACCGCGGGCCTGATCCCTTCGCTCCGCTCC
>JBDTXY010000059.1:0-11263 GCA_040005945.1 Acidobacteriota bacterium | reverse complement strand
GGCCCGGGCCGGCTACTACGAGCGCCGCGGCTTCAAGCAGCTTTCGCCTCTGGAGCGTCGGCTCCTGGCCGCCGACGTCATCGCCAACGAGATTCCGATGGAGGAGATCCCGACGCGCGTGCTCGCCACGGCCTTTGCGACCGGGAAGGAGGAAGCCGCCGTTCCGGTGATGGTCGAGATCCCGGGGGACAAGTTCCTGGCCGGCGACCAGGGAGAGCGGGCGACCGCCGAGATCTACGTCTACGCGAACGACGCGGAAAACCGGATGCGGGACTTCTTCGTCCAGGGGATCGGGATCGATCTGACCGCGAGCCGGGCGAAGCTGTTGGCGGGAGGGCTGAAGTACTACGGCGAGCTGCGCCTGCCTCCGGGCGAATACCGGTTGCGGACGCTGGTGCGCAACGCGTCCACCGGCCGCATGGGGTTGACCGTCTTCTCCCTGCACGTCCCGGCCTTCGCCCCCGGCGAGCCGTACTTGGTGCCTCCGGTCTTTCTCGAGAGCGCGGGGGACTGGATGTCGGTGGGCGGCCGCGGCACCGGCGCCAACGGCGGCATCGAGGGCTCGAGCTATCCGTTCCTTTCGCTCGGTGCCACGGACATGTGGCCAGCGGCCTTGCCGCGCTTCCGGCCCGGCGACGCGTCGCGCGTCTCCTTAGTCGCCTATCACTTCGGCGGGGCCGAGACCGGCGAGCTGCGCCTGGGCAGCCAGATCCTCGCTTCCGACGGCAAACCTATCGAGGGAGCCGGCAAGCTCACGGTCGTCGGCAAATCCGCGCCCGAGGCGGATGGGAAGCGCGTGCTGCTGCTCTCCTTCACGACGCCGCAAGGTCTCGCGCCCGGCCGCTATGGCCTCCGGATCGTCCTGGAAGACCCGACGACCGGGCAGGCGCGGCATGCGTCCGCGCCTTTTCTCGTCCCTTGACGGCGCTGGCGGTTTGGGCCGCCATCCTCGCTCTGGGGAGTCCGGGGGCGATCGCGCCGGACGCCAGGACGGAAGCGGAGAGAGAGAGGGCGATCACCGCGATCCACCGGCGGGCGGAGTCCGTCGCGTTGGGGACCGCCGCGGCCTCCCGCCTGAGCGTCGAGCTGGGCGCGATCGGCCACGCCTACCTCGAGGAGGAGGAGACCGGCCGGGCCATGGAGCTCTTGACCGAGGCCTACGGGTTGGACGACCAGAACGGACTGGTCCTGTCCGAGCTCACGCTGGCCCACGTGCGCGTGGGCGACTTCGAGTCGGCGCGGTTCTACCTGCGTCTGGCCGAGGAGCGCGTCGCCAACGCGCCGCCCGAGATCTACGGGGTGCTCGGCGAGATCTATTACTCCCTCAACCGGCTGGAGGACGCCGTGCTCGCGTGGAGCGAGTTCGCGCGCTTCGGCGGACAAGACCCGATCCAGCTGCGGCGCCTGTTGCGGGCGCGCGACGAGCTGGCCCTGGCGCGCGGCCAACGGTCCTTCGCCGCCGATCATTTCTCGATCTTCGCGGACCCGGACGTTCCGGAGGAGATGGTCCGGCTGGCCGCGCGAGACCTTGAGGCCGCCTATGGCCGCGAGTCGACGTTCTTTGGAACGCAGCTGCCGTCGCCCCAGATCGTCGTCCTTTACTCCGGGCGCTCCTACTTTTCTCTGGTTTCGGTGCCCGACTGGGTCTCGGGCCTCTTCGACGGCAAGATCCGCGTCTGCGTCGAGCCGCGCGAGGGCGCCGACCGGGCCCTGTCCGCGGTCCTGACCCACGAGCTGGCGCACGCCCTGATCCGCCAGAGCTCCCGCGACCGTGCGCCGGGCTGGCTCCACGAAGGGCTCACCCAATGGTGGGAAGGGCGGCGGCTGCCCCGGCGAGACATCAAGTCCGTCCTCGGAGGCAAGGCGACGCAGTCGATGGAGGGTCTCGAAGCGAGCTTCCGGCGCAAGCTCGATCGCGCGTCGGCCCGGACGAGCTACGCGGAAGCGCTCTCTTTGGTCGAGCACCTGATGGCGATTCGCGGCGAGGGCGTCGTGGCCTGTGTTCTGGCGAACCTCGCGGCAGGCGCGTCCTTCCCGGACGCTCTGTACGAGGAGACGGGATTGACCCCCGACGAGCTCTACAAAGGGTGGGAGACCTGGGCCGGCATTTGAGGAGGGATCGGCCGCCGGCTCAAGGCATCGTCTCGGCCGCGGGCGTCGGGCGCGGCGCGGGCGGCTCGTTCAAGAACGCGACCCAGGCCGGAGCCGTGGCGATCGGAAGATAGACGGGATCGGCGCGAAGGTCCGACCGGTCCAGCCGATTCTGGACCTCCAGCGGCCGCAGCGCCGCGACGGTGGCCGCCGCGTTTCCGGATCGGGCGTAGATCTGCGCCTCGAGCTCTGCCTTCTTCCAGCTCTCGCCCACCAAGGCGCGTGCCGACTCGATCGCCTGGACGGCCCGCGCGGGATCGCCCAGGTTGGCCTCGACGACAGCCAACGTCGCCAGCGTGTCCGGGTCGGGACCGGTCGTCTGAAGGTATGTCTCCAGCCGTGCGCGCGCGTCCGCGTAGCGTCCCTCGGCCAAGGCGATCAGGCCCAGCTCCTTGCCGGCTCCGGGGGCCGGCGGGTCTTCGGCGAGCGCGCGTTCGAAGTCGCGCGAGGCTTCCGCGTTTTCACCGGCCGCGCGGGCGGCCAGACCCATGTGGTAGTACACCGGCCCGCGAGGCGCTCCAACTTCCACGGCCTTCTCCCATGCGGCCCGGGACGCCTCGCGGTTGCCTTCCCGCTGCTCCTGGAGCGCGACCTTTTCGGGCTCCCGCCAGGGCTGCTGCGGCAGCGCCGCAACCAGAGCGTAGCGCTCGTTGAGCGCGCGGCGCGCGGCGAGGGTGCCGTCGATCAAGAACAGCATGGCGGGGACCGAAGCCGTCAGCCACAACAGCGGCCAGCGCTGCCGCGGAAGCCTCCGCGCGAAGACCAGGGCGATGGCGATGACGGCCAGCAGACCCAAGAGGCGGGGCAGAGCGCGGGCCCGGGCCTCGCGCGAGCCCTCCCGGCGCACCAGCGGCCGGGGGCCCAGGAGCCGGCCGACTTCGCCCGCCAGAGACAGCCCCGGATCCACCAGGACGATGTCCTCGATGGTCCAACCGCGCGGCGTGCGCCAGACGGTCCAGCGCGTCTTGAGCATCGCCGAGCCGTAGTGGAGACCCATCGAGACGAAAACGGGCGACTCGCTGGTCTGCGGGACCCACGCCCAGCGGACTTCCGAGGATGCACTGAAGACCGGCGACAGCACTTCGGCGAAATGCTCCCGCACGGTCGCGCGAAGGATGTCCTGCTGCCGCCTGGTCAATCCCCCCCAGACCTCGCGGCCCAGCAGGCGCCGCAGGACGCCGTCGGCGTCGATGGAATCGAAGAAGATCTTGGGCGGTCCGTGGAGCGCTCCCATCGCGGAGCGCCGGGCGAAATCCGCGGCTTCCTCGGCAGAGACGACCGAGGCGGACTCCTGCCCCCCCGCGACCGACCCGATTCCCAGCAGCGCGGCCGCGATCAGGCCGCGGATTCCTCGAAGCCGGAGGCCCTTCACGCCGGCTCCGCGATCAATAGCCCGTGGCCGTCTCCGTGGAGCTGGGCTTGGCGTAGATCTTCAGCGTCATCGGGACGCTCCCAATGCGCAGCTGGTCTCCGTCGCGCAAGGCGACGGCCGCCGTCAATCGACCTCCGTTGACGAAGGTGCCGTTCTTGGAGCCCAGGTCCTCGAGCGTGGCCAGGCCCAAGGCGACCATGACTCGCGCATGCCGCCGCGAGACCCCCTGCGCATCGATCCAGACCAGGGAGTCCGCGCCGCGGCCCAGCACGTTCTCGCCCTCGGCCAGGGCGATCTCGCGAGGCCCCCACAGGAGACGGAAGACCGAGTCGCTGCTGCCGCTGCCGGCGGCACTTCCGTCCCGGCGTGTCGCCGCGGCGGTCCCGGAGAACGCGTAGCCATACCCGTAGACCGTCCGGATGAACTCGGGCGCGCGCGCGCCGTCGCCGATCGCCGATCGAATCTCGGCGATCAGCGTCGGAAGGTTGACGTCGGAGACCACCGTGTCCGGCCAGAGCCGTTGATGCAGCTCCGCCTTGGGAATCGCGCGGGGTCGCGACTCCAGCAGCGTCTGGAGAAGCTTGAAGGCCTTGGGCGAGATGGGCACCGGCCGTCCGTCGCGCACCAGCGCCCGACTCTCCGTGTCGAGCGTCAGGCTCCCGAACCGAAACGTCATTCGCCAACGAAAACACTATACCGCCCCGGTGAGTTCCACGAAGGGACCGAAGCCCCCGCATCCGGGACCAACGCGCTGCCCTGCGGTTCGAGTCGCCGGCCCTAGGAAGGGATCGGCTCCAGCCGCGCGACGCGGGGAGACAAAGACTCGGCGCCGCGTTCCGTGCAGACGACGTCGTCCTCGATGCGCACGCCGAAACGCCCGAGCAGGTAAATGCCCGGCTCCGAGGTGAAGGTCATCCCCGGCTCCAGCACGGTCCGGTCGTGGCCGACCATGTACGGCGGCTCGTGCACGTCGATCCCGAGGCCGTGCCCCAGCCGATGAGTGAATTGCTCGCCGTAGCCGGCGCGCTCGATGACGCGCCGCGCCGCCGCGTCGACTTCGGAGCAGGGCACGCCCGGCGCGGCCTTCTCGATCGCGGCCGACTGGGCGTCGAGAACGATCGACCAGATCTTGCGGTACTCGTCCGACGGCGTGCCGAAGAAGGTCGAGCGCGTGATGTCGTAGTAGTAGCCGTCGGGCTTGTCCCAGGCGTCGATCAACACGGCCTGATCGGGTTGGAGCGGGGTCGGTCCCGAGGCGCCGTGGGGCAGGGCCGAAGAGGGCCCGAATTGCACCACGTTTTCTCCGCCGAACATCGCGGAAATATCCGACTCCAGGCAGCCCGGTTTCAGGGCCTCGAAGGCCTTCCGAAAGCGGGGCACCGCCACGGCGATCGCCTGACGCATCAACGCGATCTCCTCGGGCGTCTTGACCATGCGCAGCGTGGAAAACAGCGTCGCGGCCGACGCCGCGCGCCATCCCGAGCGCGCCAGGAGGAGCCGTTCCACGTCTTCATAGGCCGTCGAAGGCTCCACGGCGAGGGTGCCCGCCGAGGCCGGGAACAACGCGGCGGCCTTCGCGAAGGGATCCTCGGTTTCCTCCCAGGTCACGACGCGCTCCACGGCGGACATGGTCTTGAGCCGCGCGGCCTCGAAGGCGGGACAGATCACGACCGGCTCTTGATCCTGGAAGAGAAGCAGGGCCGTCAGGCGTTCGCTTCTGTGAAAATCGATTCCGGTCAGATAGTAAAGGTTGGACGACGGTGTAGCGTAGAGCGCGTTGGCCGATAGCGATGCCAGGCGCGCGCGCACGGTTTCGAGACGGCGGAGGGAGATTTCACGCTTGGTCGGCATGGCGCGGATGCTAGCAGAGTCCCGGAGCTTCCGGCGCGCGGCGGCGCTGCTGGCAGCGGCGCTGACGCTTGCGATCGGATCCGCCTGCCGGAGACCCGGGCTGGTGTCTCCCCGCGCGCCGATCGTGCTGATCTCGGTCGACACGCTGCGCGCGGACCATTTGCCGGCATACGGCTACACGGGCGTCGAGACGCCGAGCCTGGACGCGCTGCGCAAGGACGCGGTGCTCTTCACCAACGCCTACTCCCATGTCCCGCTGACGCTCCCGTCCCACGTGTCGATCTTCACGGGACTCCTGCCCCCCCAGAATGGAGTTCGGGACAACCTGGGCTACGCCCTGGGACCGGGCCCGGTCACGATCGCCTCTCTGTTGAAAGCGCACGGGTACGCAACCGGCGGGGCCGTCTCGACGATCGTGCTTTCGGGCGCGACCGGCATTTCGCGGGGCTTCGACTTCTGGGACGACGACGTCGAGCCCACCAAGGCCAATCAGTCGCTGTCGCGAGTCCAGCGCCGGGGAGACGTGACCGAGGGGCTCCTGTCCGGCTGGATCGCGTCCCACGCGAAGGTCCCGTTTTTCGCGTTCCTGCATCTCTTCGAGCCCCACACCCCGTACGAGCCGCCCGAGCCGTTTCGGAGCCGCTACAAGCTCGCCTACGACGGGGAGATCGCGCGCGCCGACCAGATCGTGGGCCACTTCCTGGAATTCCTGAAAGAGCGAGGGATCTACGATCGGGCGCTGGTCATCTTTCTGTCGGACCACGGCGAGGGACTCAACGACCACGGCGAGGACGAGCACGGCGTGCTGCTCTACCGCGAAGCGATTCACGTCCCGCTGATGGTGAAGTTTCCCGGGGGGCGCCGGGCGGGCGAGACGGTCCGGGCGCCCGTGGCGCTGACCGATGTCCTCCCGACGGTCGCCGCGGTGGCGGGACTGCCCGTACCGCCGCAGATGGCGGGGACGTCGCTGACGTCGTGGCTGGGGGAGGGGGACGCCAAGGGACCCGCGGTCCGCCGGATCTACGGCGAGACGCTGTATCCGCGGCTGCACCTGGGCTGGAGCGACCTGGCCTCGCTGACAGACGACCGGAACCAGTACATCCAATCGCCGCGGCCCGAGCTCTACGACATCGTCGCGGATCCCGGAGAGAACAACGATCTGGCGCCGGGAGTGCCGCCCGCCTTCCGTGCGCTCTCCGCGGCGCTGACCGCCATTCCGCGGCCCCTCCAGGCCCCGGGAAGCTCCGACCCCGAACAGGTCAAGAAGCTCGCGGCCCTGGGCTACATCAGCGCGACGACCGCGGATCTGAATCGCAAGGATCTGCCGGCGCCGCGCGACCGCATCGGCGCCGTCGAGAAGCTCAAGCAAGGATTCGGCGCCCTACAGGCCGGCCGCTACCCCGAAGCCGTGACGGTGTTCCAGCAGCTCTTGAAGGCCGAGCCCGGCATGACGGATGTCTGGCAGCTGCTCGCGGAAGCCCTCCTCAAAGTGGGCCGTGACCAGGAGGCGCTGGCGGCTTTGGAAACGGCGGCCAGGCTGGCCCCCGGAAATCCGCAGGTGCTCATGGCGTTGTCGGAGTATTACCTGGCCATCGGAAACTACGCCGAGGCCCGCAAGCATGCCGAGTTGGTGAGCGATACCGGCCCGACCAGCCCGCACGAGAACCTGGCTCGGATCGCGCTCGCGGCGGGAGACCTCCACGCGGCCGAGCGGGAGGCGAGAGCCGCCCTTCAACGGTACCCGTCGCGCCGGATTCCGCATCTGATCCTGGGCCGGGTGGCGCGTGATCGCCGCGACTTCGCGCTCGCTTTGACCGAGCTGGATTCGGCCGCGCGGCCGCAGGAGGGCGAGGCCGGGATGAGCCTGCAGAACCTGAGCTATCTCCGGGGGGATTGCCTGGCGCGCCTGGGCCGGGACGCCGAGGCGGAGGAGGCCTTCCTGCGCGAGGTTCGGGATTTCCCGGCCAATCCCTCTCCGCGCACCGCGCTGGCGCTGCTGTATGCCAGCCAGGGACGAGAAGACGACGCGCGGCGGTCGCTATCGGAGTTAGTCGCGCAGATCCCCACCCCCGAGGCCCTCTTCGCGGCGATCCGGACTTACGAGGTGCTGGGGGATCCGCGCAGCGCGGAGGAGCTCAAGGCGCAGGCGCGCCGCATGTTCCCCGGCGCCAAGGAGCACAAGCAGGAGAGCTGAGGATCACGATTCACGACCCCTCAAGTTCCTGCCCGTCATCTCCTCGGGCACCGGGAGACCCTGAAGCGCGAGCAGCGTCGGCGCGACGTCCGAGAGCGCGCCGCCTTCGCGCAATGCCCCGTCGCGGCGGCAGAGAATGAGTGGAACCGGGTTGGTCGTGTGGGCCGTGTGCGGCTGCCCCGTCACGGGATCGCGCATCTGCTCCGCGTTGCCATGATCCGACGTCATCAGGAGCAGGACCCCCGCGTCCCGGCAGGCGGTCTCCAGGATCCCGAAACAGCGATCCAGCGTTTCGATGGCCGCGATCGTCTCCGGGATCTTTCCGGTGTGGCCGACCATGTCGGCGTTGGCGAAGTTGACGACGAAGGCCCCGAAGCGGCCGTCCGGAAGCGCGCGCACGGCCTCCTCGGTGATCCGCGCAGCGCTCATCTCGGGATGCAAGTCGTACGTCGCGCCCTGCCACGACGGGACTAACACGCGTTGCTCGCCGGGGAAGGCCTCCTCCACGCCGCCGTTGAAGAAGTAGGTGACGTGCGCGTACTTTTCGGTCTCGGCCAGGCGCAGGTTCTCGATCCCGGCCTTGGACCAGACGTCCGCCAGGATGTTCGTCAGCGGCCGGGGGTTAAACGCCACGGGAAGCCCGAACTCCGGCTTGTATTCCGTGAAGCAGAGGAAGTGGAGCTTGGGCGGCTTGGGCCGGGGGAACTCCGCGAACTCCGTCTCGGTGAACGCGCGCGTGAGCTGACGCGCACGGTCCGCGCGGAAATTGAAAAAGATCACGGAGTCGCCATCCTTTACCGCGCCCACGGGCTCCTCATCCGCGGTGATGACGGTCGGCTGAATGAACTCGTCGGACTCGCCGCGCGCATAGGCGGCGGAGACGGCGTTGGCGGCCGTATCCGCCTTCAGGCCCGACGCGAAAACCAGGGCCGCGTAGGCGCGCGCCACGCGATCCCAGCGCTTGTCCCGATCCATGGCGTAGTAGCGGCCGGAGACCGTCGCGATCCTCCCTCCGGTCTTCGCCAGCGCCTTCTCGAGCGTCGCGATGTAGCCGCGCGCCGAGCGCGGCGGCGTATCGCGCCCGTCGGTGAAGACGTGCACGAGCACGCGCGGCACTCCCGCGCGCGCCGCCAGGTCCAGCAGGCCCAGCAGGTGCCGCTCGTGGGAGTGGACGCCGCCGTCGGAGACCAGTCCAATGACGTGCAGGGTGGAGCCCTTGCGCTTTGCGTGATGCATCGCGCCGAGCAACGCGGCGTTGTCGAAGAAGGATCCGTCCCGCAGGGCCAGATCGATCCGCAACAGGTCTTGCGGCACCATCCGGCCCGCGCCCAGCGTCAGGTGCCCCACCTCGGAGTTGCCCATCACGCCCTGGGGCAGCCCGACGGCCTCCCCCGAGGCCTCCAGGAGGGTCCACGGATACTCGGCCATCCAGCGGTTGTAGACCGGCGTGCGCGCGAGGGAGATCGCGTTGCTCTCCGACGGGGCCGCATGGCCCCACCCGTCGCAGATCAGGAGGAGAACGGGCGACGGCTTCAAACGCAAGCGGCCGGACGCGGAACGTCGGCCGACAGCCCGCGCCTGCGGCGCGGGAGCCGGCGCTCCAGGTCCGACAGGACGTGCATGTAGGCGATGTACGCCTCGTACGGCGACTCGTAAGGGGAGAAGTACGCGTGGACGTCGCCGTCCCCGTACGATTTGGTGGCCATGTAATAGAAGTGGTCGGAGGTGGACAGGCGGCGGAAATCCCGCAGCAGATCCTCGGAGGCCGTGGCCCGGATCCGGGTCTCCAGCGCGAAGAGCTTCTTCAAGGCGTCCGTCTGAAGGTCATTGCCCTGCCAGGCGGACAGGTCGCGGGCCTCGTCGGCCCAGGAGATCGTGCGCGGCGTCGACAGGACGTCGCGCCGCGGGAGGCGCTCGATGGCCTGGGAGGGCGTCCAGAACGCCGCACCGCGATGGCCCATCGCCAGGTCGACCCATCCCTCGAAGAACTCGAAGATCCCGGTCTCCTTCCATTGGTGCTCGCCGAACGTCTCGAAGTCCATGAAGAGCGAGAGCACTTCGCCCGGGAGCCGGGAGATCCAGCCGTCGTACTTTTCGGGAGTCAGGGGCCATTCGCTCCAGTCGCGGCGGGAGAAGCGAAACGCGACGTCGTCGGCCAGGCGATAGTCCCGCAGCAGCAGGGGCAGGCCCCGGGGCGTCGCGGCCCGGTAGACGTGCCGCGGGAGACGGTCCCCCAGCAACGGCGCGACCCCGTCGGCCAATACGCCCGCGAACTTCCGCTGCTCGAGCCAGACGGCGAGCGCGTCGGAATAGATGAGCTCGGTGTTGCGGAAGACCCGCGGCACCTGGCCGAATTCCTCGGCGATGCGCGCGCGATGCATCCCGATCTGCGACGCGAACTCCTCGGGCGAGGCCAGCCACGCCAGGGAATGGTGCGAGGTCTCCGCCAGGAACTCGACCCGGCCGGTGTCCGCCAGCTTCCGGAAGGCGTCCCGAACGTCCGGGGCCCAATCCCGCAGCTGGTCCAGCAGGCAACCCGAAAGCGAGAAGGAGACGGCGAACCGCGGGTGCCGGTCCAACAGCCGCTGCAGCATCGCGGTCGCCGGCCGATAGCACTTCTCGGCGACCCGGGCCAGAAGCGCAGCGTTCTGCTCCTCGTCGAAGTAGCGGTGCTCGCGCCCGACGTCGAAGTAGTTGTAGGGGCGCAGCCGGTACGGCTGGTGAACCTGGAAGTAGAGGCAAACCGGAATCATGGCCGCATCCGGCCTCATTCTCCCACCAATTCTCGATACACCTTCAGGCACCGCTGCGCCGACTCGCGCCAGGACAGCCGCCGCACCTCGGCGCGGCCGAGCGAGGCGAGCGCGTCCTTCAGCGGCGGGAAGAGGAGGACCGACAGGATCCGGCTCGCCAGGCCGTCCACGTCTCCGAAGTCCACACGCAGCACGTTGCGGACGACCTCGGCCACGCCGGCGGTCTTCGAGACGATCACGGGCGTTCCGTGCTGGAGCGCCTCCAGCGCGGTCAAGCCGAAGGGCTCGGAGACGGAGGGCAGGACGTAGACGTCGGCGCGCGCGTAGAGCCGGTCCAGCTCCTCCGGAGCCAAGAAACCGGTGAAGAGGAACCGGTCGGAAAGCCCGCACGCCGCCACGCGCTCGATCATGGCTCGCATCCGATCTCCCGAGCCCGCCACGGCGAACTTGACGCGGGGCATCTCGTGGGCCACCCGCGCGGCGGCGTCGACGAAATACTCGGGCCCTTTCTGCGACGTGATTCTGCCGGCGAAGAGCACCAGCGGATCGGTCTCCTCCACGGACCAATTTCCTACGGACTCCCTCGCGTCGATGGCGTTGTGCACGACCCGGATCCGCTCGGCGGGAACGCCGTACTCGCGCGTGACGACCTCCGCCGTATAGCTCGAGACCGCCACGACCCGGTCGGCCTGCGCGAATCCGACCCGCTCGATCGCGGCCACGAAGCCGTCGCCCCGGCCGCCCGTCCGATCGAACTCCGTGGCGTGAACGTGCAGCACCAAGGGCTTGCCACTCAACCGTCGGGCCTCGATCCCGGCCAGAAAGGTCAGCCAGTCGTGGGCGTGAATCACGTCGAAGGACTCGCGAGCCGCGATCGCCGCCGCGGCGGCGGCGTACCGGAGCACCTCCCGGGGCAGGTCGGGTCCGTAGTTGCCCGCGAAC